>JAMPHJ010000017.1 GCA_023663465.1 Muribaculaceae bacterium
CTTCCGATTTGGGCGGTGTGGATTCCCTTTATTCTATCGTACAGATGCCTTCCGGCATTCCGGTAGCCACCGTGGCGATTAACGGCGGCCAAAACGCCGGGATTCTGGCGGCCAAAATCCTTGCCACATCGGATGAGGCGCTCTTAGGAAAATTAAAAGAATATACGAAAAGTTTAAAAGAAAGCGTACAGAAAAAAGACGCAAGATTACAGGAAGTAGGTTATAAAAACTACTAAACTAGGTTGAAAGAATTACATTCTTTCAACCGCAAGTTTGTGCTGGCATCGTAGATGTCTTGGGCACATAAATTCGCATATTGAGAAAGGGGCATGATTATAGAAATGGATTATAAATCAGCGGGCGTTGATATCGAAGCGGGATATCAATCAGTGGAATTGATGAAAAAGCATGTACAGAAAACTATGAGACCGGAAGTCTTAGGCGGGCTTGGCGGTTTTTCGGGAGCTTTTTCCCTTGCTAAGATGAAGGATATGGAAAAACCCACGCTTGTTTCCGGTACGGACGGCGTAGGAACCAAACTAAAGCTGGCGTTTCTCATGGATAAACATGATTCCGTCGGCATCGACTGTGTTGCCATGTGCGTAAACGATATTGCGTGTGCCGGAGGCGAACCGCTGTTTTTCCTGGATTATATCGCCTGCGGTAAGAACTATCCTGAGAAAATCGAGGCCATTGTCAAAGGGGTTTCCGAGGGCTGTATCGCATCCGGGGCGGCGTTGATTGGCGGTGAGACGGCGGAAATGCCGGGCTTTTACCCGGAAGACGAATATGATTTGGCGGGATTTGCGGTAGGTATCGTAGATGAGAAGGATTTCATTACCGGAGAGCAGATTCACGAGGGCGACGCATTAATCGGCATTGCCTCTTCCGGTGTGCACAGTAACGGTTTTTCCCTTGTCAGGAAGGTTTTTGAGATGACGAAGGAAAATCTGGATACTTACTATGAAGAGCTTGGCATGACGTTAGGCGAGTGTCTGCTGACGCCTACCAAAATTTATGTGAAGGCGTTAAAATCCATCAAAGATGCCGGGGTTGTCCTGAAAGGGTGCAGTCATATCACGGGCGGCGGTTTTTATGAAAACATTCCAAGGATGCTGCCAGAAGGCGTGAGAGCGGAAATTAAGAAGCACAGCTATCCTATTTTACCGATTTTTGGTTTATTGCAGAAAACGGGTCAACTGGAAGAGAAAATGATGTATAATACTTATAATATGGGACTTGGCATGGTACTTGCCGTTGCAAAGGAAGATGCAGAACGGACAATCGAGGCGATCCGCGTGGCAGGGGAGTCGGCTTATCTGGTTGGGCAGGTGATAGCCGGGGAAAAAGGAGTTACATTATGTTAAAGGTACTTGTATGCGTATCCGGCGGGGGGACGAATCTACAGGCAATCATTGATAAGATTGCCGAAGGTGTGATTACGAATACCCAGATTGTCCGTGTTATCAGCAATAATCCCAATGCTTATGCGTTAAAGCGTGCGCAGGATGCCGGCATCGACGCGCTTAGCATATCGCCGAAGGAATGCGTAGACAGAGAAGAATTTTATGAGAAATTTCTGGAAGCCGTGCAGGAAAAAGAGCCGGATTTAATCGTGCTGGCGGGATTTATGGTAGTGCTTCCAGAGAGAATGATAAAACGTTATCAAAACCGCATTATCAATATCCATCCTTCCCTGATTCCCTCTTTTTGCGGAACAGGCTTTTACGGGCTCAAAGTGCATGAGGGTGTGCTGGCGCGGGGTGTGAAAGTGACGGGAGCTACCGTGCATTTTGTGGACGAAGGAACGGATACGGGACCGATTATCTTACAGAAGGCAGTAGCGGTGGAAGAAGAAGATACGCCCCAGATTCTACAAAAAAGGGTCATGGAGCAGGCGGAATGGCAGATTCTGCCCCAGGCGATAGATTTGATTGCAAATGGCAAAGTTGAGATAAAGAACGGAAAAGTATATTTGAGAAAGTAGGCGATTGCGAAACTAAGGTATAAGAATATGTAGTTGTACAGAATATACAACTCCAAAAGCAGGTACTGTGAAAACGCCTATCTAAGAAAGTAAGGAAAGGAGCATGGTTATAAAGATGAAAGTATTGATTGTTGGAAGCGGCGGCAGGGAACATGCCATTGCGGCAAGCGTGGCAAAAAGCGCAAAAGTGGATAAAATTTACTGCGCACCGGGAAACGCAGGAATCGGACAGATTGCACAATGTGTTCCAATTGGTGCGATGGAATTTGATAAATTAGTTGCCTTTGCAAAGGAAGAAGCAATCAATCTGACCATCGTGGGAATGGATGACCCGTTAGTCGGCGGACTGGTAGATAAGATGGAAGCGGCGGGACTGCGCGTGTTCGGACCACGGAAAAATGCGGCGATTCTGGAAGGCAGTAAGGCGTTTTCCAAAGATTTGATGAAGAAATACCATATTCCGACGGCGGCTTATGAGACTTTTGACAATCCGAACGATGCAATTGCCTATCTGGAAACTGCCAGTATGCCCATCGTGCTCAAAGCGGACGGACTGGCGCTTGGCAAGGGCGTTTTAATCTGCCAGAATTTAGAAGAGGCAAAAGCCGGCGTCAAAACCATTATGGAAGAAAAGAAATTCGGGGACTCTGGAAACCGGATCGTAATAGAAGAATTTATGACGGGAAGAGAGGTTTCCGTATTATCTTTTGTAGATGGGAAGACGATACAAATTATGTCTTCCGCACAGGATCATAAACGTGCAGGGGACGGCGATACAGGGCTCAATACGGGCGGTATGGGCACGTTTTCCCCAAGCCCCTTTTATACGGAAGAAGTGGACGCCTTCTGTAAGAAATACATTTATCAGGCGACGGTGGACGCGATGGCGGCGGAAGGACGTCCTTTTTGCGGCGTTATCTTTTTCGGGCTGATGCTGACGGAAAAAGGACCGCGGGTACTGGAATACAATGCGCGTTTCGGCGACCCGGAGGCGCAGGTTGTGCTTCCCCGGATGAAAAATGATATCATTGATGTCGTGGAAGCGTGTATAGACGGTACGCTGGATAAATTGGAGCTGCAGTTTGAGGATAATGCGGCAGTCTGCGTGGTTTTGGCGTCTGCAGGCTATCCGGTTTCTTATGAAAAAGGCTTCCCGATTGGCGGACTGGAGCGTTTTGCAGGGAAAGAAGGATATTACTGCTTCCATGCAGGGACGAAACTGGCGGGGGAAGAGATTGTGACGAACGGCGGAAGAGTGCTTGGCGTAACGGCGACCGGCGCTACGCTGCAGGAGGCGAGAAAGAATGCTTATGAAGCGGCGGACTGGGTTACGTTTGAGAATAAATATATGAGAACGGATATCGGGAAAGCGATTGAAGAAGTCAGCGTCTGAAAAGATGGGAGGAATTAAGGATGCGTGAGTTCAAGGATTTTATGGATAAGGACGTGTATAACAGACCCACGGAATGTCCGCAATGCGGCGGCGTCATGGTATTTAGAGGCTGTGGGGAATATCGGTGTGAAGACTGTAAATTTATAGCTTATGACGATTATGGTAAGGTACGCAATTATGTGGAACAGCATGCGGGGGTAACGACGGCGCAGGCGGCGGAGGCTACCGGCGTCAAGCAGAAGACAATCCGTACCATGTTAAAAGAATCGCGTCTGGAAATCGCCGAAGGCTCCAATACTTATCTGAAATGCGAGATGTGTGGAGCGAATATCCGGTCTGGGCGGGTATGTTCTAAGTGTGAGGCGTCTTATAATAAGATGGTGGAAGAAAAACTGCGTCAGAGACATGCGAAGATGCTGGAAGGTTTTGGTATGGGACGTACAGACGGCGAAGAAGGCGCGAAGCGTTTCTGGCGTGACAAATAGAAATAAACGATGCGATAAAAGCGGAAGACACAAAAGAAAGGTTCGAGGGATTGTTATGAGAAAATCGTGGAACGGCAAGGCAGTGAGAGGGATATTATCGGCAATGTGCGCTATCTGTCTCTGGATGGGATACAAGGATATCTGCTTTGCGGATACGACGGGAAAAGTGACAGCAGCGTCAGCTAAAATCAGGAAATCCGCTGATGTGGGCAGCGAAGTTATCGGCAGCTCAGAGGCGGGAAAGACGATTACCATTACCGGCAAGACATCGGATGCTTCCGGCGCTACCTGGTATGAAGTCTATGTAGACGCCAATACGAAGGGGTATATCCGCTCGGATTTGGTGAGTGTGGATGAGTCGTCGGGAACGATTGCGACGATTACGCCTGCCAGTACGAGTACGAATACGGATGCCGCTGCGCAGACAGCAGCTCCAGCTGCTAGTGCAGAAGGGGCGGAAGTCCCGGCGGAAACAGCGATGGACGCCCAGTATGCCTCGGTGAAAGTTGCGGTTGCCAAAGTGCGCAGCGGCGCGTCCACAACGAAAGGCGTGGTAGATACGCTGCCCCAGAATACGCAGGTGACAGTCAGTGGGCAGACGAACGGCAGCGACGGACAGGTATGGTATTATATTACGTTTACCGGAACAGGAAACGTAGAGAAGACCGGTTATGTCAGAAACGATTTGATTACGCTTGGGGAAATGGCGCCCCAGGAGGAGCCATCGGAAGAACCCATACAGGAGCCGGAAACGGAAGAACCCTTAGATACGCCAGTAGCAAATGAAGATTATCAACTGATATACGAGATGAATCCGGCTGGAGAATATGAATGGTATCTGTATGACAATACAGGCGAGCAGGGAACGAAACAGAAACTGGCGGAAGTTCTGACGGCGGCACATGCCCAGAGCCTGAATATGGAGACGGACGCCAAGACGGTATCTAAGCAGCGGATTGTCATTGTAGTTTTGATTGCGGTGGTTACGATTCTGGCGGTTGTCATGACCATTATGCTCTTTAAGCTGAGAGACGCTTATTATGAAGCATACGAAGACGAGGATGAGGACGAAGAAGCGGAAGAGAAAGAAAAAGAAAAGAGCAGAAGACGGGAAGAGACACAACCGAGGAAGAAAAACGTCGCAAGAGAGGAAAGGCAGCCGTCCATCCGCAGGAAGGTGACGGAGCCGGAGCGGGGCATGTCGATTAAGGAAGTGACTTATGAAGAAGAAGAGAAAGTTCCCGTAAAGACCGCACCGAAGCGCAAGGCGAAAAATTTCCTGTTAGATGATGATGAGTTTGAATTTGAGTTTCTGAATATGAAAGATAAGGGCGATAAAGGATTATAAAGAAAGCAGTGTGGGTTGCTTATGATAATTGAGATAGATTTTAACAGTGACGAGGCAATATATCTCCAGCTTAGGAATCAGATTGTATTGGGTATTGCCACTTCCAGATTCCGGGAGGGAGATGCGCTCCCATCGGTAAGGCAGCTTGCCGACAGTATCGGCATCAATATGCATACTGTCAACAAAGCGTATTCTGTATTACGACAGGAAGGCTTTGTAAAAGTGGATAGAAGAAAGGGAGCAGTCATTGCAATTGATATCGATAAGATGCAGGCGGTAGAAGAGCTGCGGGGTTCCATGCAGGTGATTCTCGCAGAGGCGATGTGTAAGAATATTTCCAGAGAAGAAGTGCATGCTCTTATAGATGAAATATTTGAGGATTATGGAGGAATATAATCATGCAGCCACAATTTACGGATAAGGCAAGAACGGCATTATCACTGGCTGGACGCGCAGCCAGAAGCTTGAAACAGGGTTATATCGGAACAGAACATATCCTGCTTGGCCTGCTAGGAGAAAATACTGGCGTTGCCGCTACAGTATTACTCAATAGCGGCGTAGAAGAATATCAGATAAAGGAAATGATAAAGGAGCTGATTGCGCCAGAAAGTTCGGTTATGCTGGCGGAGCGGGAAGGCTATTCCCCGCGCGCAGAGAAGGTTCTGGAAGAATCCTACAGGCAGGCGGAGCGTTTCCACAGCGACAAAGTCGGGACGGAGCATATTTTGCTTGCGCTGTTAAAAGAAGGCGATAATATTGCGGTCAGACTTTTAAGCACGCTGGGGATTTCCATCCAGAAGTTGTATGTGGAAGTGCTGGCGGCGATGGGGGAGGATAAATCCCTTTATAAAGAAGATCTGGGAAGAAAGCCCAATAAAAAGAAAGGCGGCGTTTCCACGCTGGAGCAGTACAGCCGGGATTTGACGGCGCTTGCCAGAGAGGGAAAATTGGACCCCGTGATTGGCAGGGAAGACGAAATCCGCCGTGTGGTTCAGATTCTCAGCAGAAGGACGAAAAACAATCCCTGCCTAATCGGGGAGCCAGGCGTCGGAAAGACTGCGGTTGTCGAAGGGCTTGCCATGAAAATTGTGACCGGGGACGTTCCTTTTACCGTGCAGGATAAAAGGGTTATGACGCTGGATTTATCCGGTATGGTGGCGGGCAGTAAATACCGCGGCGAATTTGAGGAAAGAATCAAGAAAGTGATTCGGGAAGTCATAGAAGACGGCAATATCATTCTTTTTCTGGATGAGATGCATACGATTATCGGTGCGGGCGGCGCAGAAGGCGCAATCGACGCATCGAATATCCTGAAACCTTCTCTTGCCAGAGGGGAAATCCAGCTAATCGGCGCGACGACGATTGCAGAATACCGGAAATATGTGGAGCGGGACGCAGCCCTGGAGCGCAGGTTCCAGCCGGTTACGATAGAAGAACCTACGATAGAAGAAGCGGAAAATATTCTGCGGGGCATCGCCTATAAATATGAAGACCACCATCAGGTCAGCATTACGCCGGAAGCGATTCAGGCGGCGGTGGCTTTTTCTGCACGGTATATCAACGACAGGAATCTACCGGATAAGGCGATAGACTTAATCGACGAGGCGGCTGCGGCAGTGCGGCTGAAGGCGGCGAAACAGCCGGATAAATTAAAAGAGCTTGCCGAAGAAATCCAGAAGATTGATATACAGATAGAACGTTCTATCAAGATAGAAGCCTTCACCCAGGCGGGCGAGCTTAGGAAACAGCAGGAAGCATTGATCAGAAAATACGATAGAACGTTAAGGCGTTCAGAAAAAGACGAAAAAAAGAAGGCTTATATTGTAGATGAAAACGATATTGCAGAAGTGGTAGCGCTCTGGACGAAAATTCCGGTGAAAAAACTGGCGGAAAAAGAGAGCGAGCGGCTTCTGAAACTGGAATCCATCCTGCATAAACGGGTTATCGGACAGGAAGAGGCGGTCAGCGCCGTTGCCAAGGCAATGCGCAGAGGGCGCGTCGGCTTGCAGGATCCCAACAGACCCATCGGTTCGTTTCTCTTCTTAGGACCGACCGGCGTAGGAAAGACGGAGTTAAGTAAAGCCTTGGCGGAAGCTATGTTCGGGACAGAAAATGCCTTAATCCGCGTGGATATGTCCGAATATATGGAAGGGCATTCCGTTTCCAAGATGATTGGTTCGCCGCCGGGCTATGTAGGGTTTGAAGAGGGCGGCCAGCTAAGTGAGAAAATCAGAAGGAACCCTTATTCTGTGGTGCTTTTTGATGAGATAGAAAAAGCCCATCCGGACGTTTTCAACATCCTTTTGCAAGTGCTAGATGACGGGCATATTACGGATTCCAAGGGGCGGAAGGTCAGCTTCAAAAATACGATTCTGATTATGACGTCCAATGCCGGGGCGCAGAGGATTATGGAGCCGAAGAATCTTGGGTTTTCCGCCGGCAGCAGTGAGAAACAGAACTATGAGAAAATGAAAGCGGGCGTCATGGAAGAGGTCAAAAGGATTTTCAAGCCGGAATTTATCAACAGGATTGATGAAATCATGGTCTTCCATCCGCTGGGACGCGGCGAGATGAAGCAGATTGTTACAATGCTTTCCAAGAATCTGACCAGCAGATGCCGGAAGCAGATGGACATCGACTTAACCGTTACGCCCATGTTAAAAGAGCATCTTGTGGAAAAATATATGGATGCCAAAATGGGCGCAAGACCGATGAAGCGCGCCATCCAGACAGAAATAGAAGATTCGCTTGCAGAAGAGATTCTATCTGGCAGCGTGAAGAGCGGGGATAAAGTATCTGCCACCTTGAAAAATAAGAAAGTTGTTTTCAAGGTACAACAGGGCAGTGAGTAAATTTATAAAAGACTTAGGAGGAAAAGAAATGGCGGTAGTAACAGAGTTGCTTCGTGCGGAAGCAGACGGGTCCATCAGTTTCGGCAATCACGAGCTGGAAACGAAAGCAAAGGTGGAAAATTTTGAACATGCGGGGAATCTCTTAAAGGTAAAAACTTATAAGAGCATTACCAAACTTGAGAAAAACGGCATGTTTGCCTATGAATCCGTGCCGGGTACAAGCGTCAATGAGTTTGTGGAAAAAGAGGACGGCGTGACGTTTAAGGTAGAAGGCAGCGAAGATGCGCAGATAACGGTAGGCTTAGAGGATGATACGGAATATAACGTATTCATCAATGATACAAATATTGGCAGAATGAAGACGAATTTAGGCGGTAAACTGAGTATAAGCGTAGAACTTGCGGACGCCGGGGAAGTCTGTGTCAAAGTTGTGAAATAATCGATTCTTTTATGGATGAAAACGAGGTTTTATGGCAAAAGCAAAAATAACGACGGTATTTTACTGCCAGAGCTGCGGATATGAATCGTCCAAGTGGATGGGGCAGTGTCCGGGATGTAGGGAATGGAATACCTTCGTAGAAGAAAAGATTCATGCGAAAGCGCCCGCAGGGCTTTCTACTGCGGGCATTTCGTCCGCAGTAGGCGGACAGGCGGCAAAACCGTCCAGACTTTCCGAGATTACGTTACAAGAAGATGAAAGAATGTCCACCCATATGAAAGAGCTGGACAGAGTGCTGGGCGGCGGTATCGTCCCCGGTTCCCTGACATTGGTAGGCGGCGACCCCGGTATCGGGAAATCCACACTGCTTTTACAGGTATGCCGGCATATGGCGGCGGATGAGAAGAAAGTACTGTATATATCCGGGGAAGAGTCCCTCAAACAGATTAAAATCCGGGCGAACCGCTTAGGCGAATTTCGGGAAAATCTTTTCCTGTTATGCGAGACCAATCTGGGCGTGATAGAAGAAACCATCCGCCGTATGGCGCCGGATATTACCATCATAGATTCCATTCAGACGATGTATCAGGATGCAGTTTCGTCTGCGCCGGGCAGCGTATCCCAGGTCAGGGAGGCGACGAATGTCTTTTTACAGCTTGCAAAGGGGATGGGCACTTCCATTTTTCTGGTAGGGCATGTGACGAAAGAAGGCACGGTAGCAGGACCAAGAGTCTTGGAGCATATGGTGGATACGGTACTGTATTTTGAGGGGGACAGACATGCTTCTTACCGGATTCTGCGGGGTGTGAAAAACCGGTTTGGCTCTACAAACGAAATCGGCGTTTTCGAGATGCAGGGAAGCGGTCTTGTAGAAGTGGCGAATCCCTCTGAGTTTATGTTAGACGGCAAGCCGGAAGGCGCAAGCGGCTCCATCGTATCCTGTTCCGTGGAAGGCACCCGCCCGATTTTATTTGAAATCCAGGCGCTTGTCTGTCGTACCAATTTCGGGTTTCCGAGAAGACAGGCAATCGGAACGGATTTTAACCGGGTCAATCTGTTGATGGCGGTACTGGAAAAAAGAGTGGGGCTGCAGATGTCGGATTGTGACGCCTATGTCAACTTAGCGGGCGGTATGCGGATTTTAGAGCCGGCGATTGATCTGGGCATTGTAATGGCGGTTGCTTCCAGCTTCAAAAACCGTCCCATCGACGATAAGACGGCGGCTTTCGGGGAAGTCGGACTGAGCGGGGAAGTGCGCGGTATCAGCATGATAGAGCAGCGCGTACAGGAAGCTGCCAAGATGGGCATTACGACCTGCATCGTGCCCAAGGTGTGCGTCAGACAAATCAAAAATATGGAAAATGTTAAGATAATCGGCGTTTCTTCCGTGCAGGATGCAATTGGAATGATATAGAGGTGTATGCACAATTAATTATGTCGGAATTGTAACATTTATTAACAAAATGTTAACATTTAACTGCTTTCTATATTCAAGTAATTTTTTTTATGGTATATTTAGTTAGTATGAGAAAAAATCGTTATTGGAGTGGATAAAGATAACACAGAATAGATAATGTGGAAATAAAGGAGTTACTATGGACGAGCAGACACGAAACGCTCAGACAGAGACGGCGGAAGGTTCTGAAAAAGCAGAGGAAATAACTTCCGGGAAAAAGCGGAAGTTCAATATTCCGTTATTGGCGGCAGAAGTTCTGGTTTTATTGATAGCAGTCGTTATTCTGTATGTGGTCACGACAACCACCAATGAGGTGAACCGAATCAATCTGGATGTGGACACGATTCTGATTAATGATAAGGTTGCAAATATGATGGTCGCGCAAGGAAAGACACAGGAAAAAGGGTACAGAAATATTGCTTTATTCGGCGTGGACGCCAGAGACAACGAGCTTGGAAAGGGGACGAGAAGCGATACGATTATCATTGCCAGTATCAATCAGGATACGCACGAGATTAAACTGGTTTCCGTTTACCGCGATACCTATCTGAATTTAAGCAACGACAGTTATAATAAATGCAATGCAGCCTATGCGCAGGGCGGACCAGAACAGGCGATTAGTATGTTAAACGCCAATCTCGATTTGAATATTACCGATTATGTAACGGTAGGCTTCAGCGGTCTGATTGATGCAATCGATAACCTTGGCGGCATCGAAATGGAAGTGACAGAAGCGGAAATCGGTCATCTGAATAATTATCAGCTCTGTATGGCAGAAGAAATGGGAGTCGATTATATTCCAATCGAAAAGGCCGGCGTCCAGAATTTAAACGGAATGCAGGCAACGGCGTATTGCAGGATCCGTTATACGAAAGGTGATGATTTCAAGCGCGCAGAAAGGCAGAGAAACGTCTTGGGCGCCATGATGTTAAAAGCGCAGAAAGCTCCTCTTTCGACGCTGACAGACGTAGTGACGGCGGTACTGCCTTCTATCAATACTTCCTTGAATGTCAATGAAATCATCAGTGTTCTCGGTACAGTGGCGGATTATAATGTAGTGCTTTCGGAAGGGTTCCCTTTTGCCGATAATCGTACCGGCGCCAAAATGGGAAGTAAAGGCGAATGTATTATTCCCGATACGCTGGAAGAAAATGTAGTCATGCTGCATGAGATTCTCTATGAGGAAAAAGATTATGCGGTTTCCAAAGAAGTCGCAAGCTATAGTAAAGCGATAGATGAACAGACGAAAGACTATGTTAATTAGAAAGCTGCAGCAGTTTGATGAAAGTTAAACTGCTGTTTTGTCATATAGGAGAGGGAAAAGAATTATGAAAAAATTACTTGTTTTCCTAAAAGACTATAAAAAGGAAACCGTACTGGCGCCGCTTTTTAAAATGTTAGAAGCGGGGTTTGAACTGTTCGTGCCGCTTGTCATGGCGGCAATTATCGACAACGGCATAGCCGGAAAAGATATCCCTTATGTGCTGAAAATGGGGCTTGTGCTCGTACTGTTAGGTGTGGTAGGGCTGGCATCTTCCATTACGGCGCAGTATTTTGCGGCAAAAGCGGCGGTAGGATTTTCGACGCAGATGAAACATTCCCTTTTTGAACATATTCAGGGACTCTCTTTTTCCGAGATGGATACGCTGGGGACATCTACGATGATTACGCGTATGACCTCGGACGCCAATCAGGTGCAGAACGGTATCAATATGGTATTGCGCCTGTTTCTGCGCTCTCCATTTATTGTGTTTGGCGCAATGGTGATGGCTTTTACGGTCAATGCGAAGGCGGCTTTTATTTTCGTAGTGACCATTCCCCTACTGTCCATCGTCGTATTCGGCATTATGGCAGTTACAATGCCCCTCTATAAGAAAGTGCAGGCAGGACTGGACGCGGTACTTGGGAAAACAAGGGAAAACCTGACCGGCGTAAGGGTCATCCGCGCCTTCCATAAAGAAAAGCAGGAAACCGCAGAATTTGAGCAAAGCAACGCTGCTCTGACAACCCTGCAACTATTCGTTGGGAAAATATCCGCATTGACCAATCCGGTCACTTATGTGATTGTCAATGCGGCGACGCTTATTTTAATCTATACGGGCGCCGTGCAGGTGGATGAGGGAACGATTACCCAGGGCGAAGTCGTGGCGCTTGTGAATTATATGTCGCAGATTCTGATTGAGCTTGTGAAACTTGCCAATCTGATTATTACGATTACGAAAGCGCTCGCCTGTGCAAACCGGATTCAGAGCGTTTTCGAGATGAAATCCAGTATGGAATGGAAAGAAGCGGCGGATACCGTGCAAAGCGTTACTGCTGATAAGAATGCCGGTCAGAGCACTGCTGTCGGTCAAAGCATTGCAGCCATGAGCGATGCCGACGCAGACCTTTATGCAGTGGAATTTGACCATGTTTCCATGACTTATCATGGGGCGGGGGCGGAATCCTTGAGTGACATTGATTTTAAGGTGAAAAAAGGACAGACCATCGGCATCATCGGCGGAACCGGCTCCGGGAAATCCTCTCTGGTGCACCTGATTCCCCGGTTTTATGATGTGACGAAAGGCTGCGTCAGGGTAAACGGCAGGGACGTAAGGGAATACGATAGGGAAACCCTGCGCAATAAAATAGGAATGGTCATGCAGAAGGCCGTGCTTTTTCAAGGAAGCATCCGGGATAACCTCTATTGGGGAAAGCAGGACGCCTCTTTAGAAGAATTAGAAAGCGCGTTAGAAATATCCCAGTCTAAAGAATTTGTAGACGCAAAGCCGGGGCGGTTAGAGGAGCGCATAGCCCAGGGTGGGAAGAACTTATCCGGCGGACAGAGGCAGCGGTTGACGATTGCCAGAGCCATTGTCAGAAAGCCGGAAATCCTGATTCTGGACGATAGCGCTTCGGCGCTGGACTATGCGACCGACGCCAGACTGCGGAAGGCGATTCGGGATATGGGCGGGGAAATGACTGTCTTCATCGTGTCCCAGCGCACCTCGTCCATCCAATATGCAGATAAGATTATCGTGTTAGAAGATGGGCAGATGGCAGGAATCGGGACGCATGAAGAACTGCTGGCGGACTGTGAAGTATACCGGGAAATCTATGAGTCCCAGGCGTGATGAATTGATTTCTGTAGGTATGATGGGAAATATTTTGTTAGAGATGATGCGGGGAAACAGAGATTCCTTGCTAGAGAGTTGTATGAGAAACTGGAGGAGCGGCGTATGACGAAGAAAGGGAAAGTCAGACAGAAAGACACTTTGAAAAAAGTGCTTCGCTATGTGAAAAAGTATTGGATTTATCTGGTGTTGTCTATCGTGGCGGCGGCCGTTACCGTTGCATTTACCTTATATCTGCCAATTTTAACAGGACGGGCAATCGACTTGATTATCCAGAAAGGTCAGGTAGATTTTTCGGGGATTTTCGTTATTTTAAAACAAATGGCAGTGGTAATCCTTCTTACTGCCCTTGCCCAATGGCTGATGAATGTCTGCAACAATAAGATGACCTATCGGATTGTGCAGGACGTCAGGGACGAGGCATTCCATAAAATAGAGATTCTGCCATTAAAATATATTGATGGACACTCCTACGGCGAGATTGTGAGCCGCGTCATTGCGGACGTGGACCAGTTTGCCGACGGTCTTTTGATGGGATTTACCCAGTTTTTTACCGGCGTCATTACGATTGTCGGGACGCTGGGCTTTATGCTGAGCATTCATGTCGGGATTACGGGCGTAGTCGTATTAATTACCCCGCTTTCTTTTCTAGTGGCTGGATTTATTGCCAAAAAAACGTTTACCATGTTCAAAGTGCAGTCGGAAACGAGGGGGGAGCAGACTGCGTATATTGATGAAATGATAGGAAATCAGAAGCTTGTACAGGCTTTTTCCCATGAAGAAGAGTCTCTCAATAAATTTGACGAGATTAACGAAAGGCTGCAAAAGGCTTCCCTGCGGGCGATTTTCTTTTCCTCTATCACCAATCCATCGACCCGGTTTGTCAACAATCTGGTCTATGCGGGCGTGGCGATTACGGGCGCGGTCTATGCGATTCGGGGCGGCATCAGCGTGGGGCAGCTATCCTGTTTTTTGAGTTATGCGAATCAGTATACGAAACCTTTTAACGAAATATCCGGCGTGGTGACGGAATTACAAAACGCCCTTGCCTGTGCGGCGAGGATTTTTGAACTCATCGGGGAAGAGGCGCAGATTCCCGAACCGGAAAACGCCGTTGTACTGCAACATGCAGACGGTACAGTGGCTCTAGAAGACGTATCCTTCTCTTATGTGCCAGATAAAAAACTGATTCAACATTTTCATCTGTCGGTGCGTCCGGGTCAGCGAATCGCCATCGTCGGACCTACCGGCTGCGGGAAAACGACGGTTATCAACCTTTTGATGCGCTTCTATGACGTAGATAGCGGCGCAATCCGTGTGAACGGATACGATATCCGGGAAGTGACGAGGAAAAGCCTCCGCGAAAACTACGGCATGGTGTTACAGGAAACCTGGCTAAAGAGTGGAACGATACGGGAAAATATCATTATGGGAAAACCGGACGCCACCCAGGAAGAAGTCATCGCAGCGGCGAAAGCGTCTCATGCCCATAGTTTTATCAAACGTTTACCGGACGGATATGATACGGTGATTACAGAGGACGGCGGCAATCTCTCGCAGGGGCAGAAACAGCTTCTCTGCATTACGAGGGTTATGCTCTGCTTACCACCCATGCTGATTTTAGACGAAGCGACTTCTTCCATTGATACGAGAACCGAAAGCAAGATTCAACAGGCTTTTGCCACCATGATGAAGGGCAGAACCAGCTTTATTGTAGCGCACAGGCTTTCCACAATTAAGGAAGCGGACGTTATCTTAGTCATGAAAGATGGGAATATCATAGAACAGGGAAATCATGAAACACTGCTTTCGATGAACGGATTCTATGCGAAACTTTATCAGAGTCAGTTTGCAAGATGAAAAAGGCAAACAAAAAACAGGGGCAGTAGGAATCGAACCCACATCGATGGTTTTGGAGACCACTGTTCTACCTTTGAACTATGCCCCTATGCATAGGTGAAAAGACTTGCTTTTAGCCACCGGAAGTTATTATATCATAGGTGGGGGTGATTTAGCAAGAGATTTTTCAGCGGAAACAATTTTCAGTCAGCATTTAGGTTGAGGGGTGGTCCAGCAGACATGAATCCCGCGAAGGCGCGCTCTCGCTCCATGAAAAACGCAGCGGTAGAGGAGGATAACCATGAAAAAGAAATTATATAGCAGTATTTGTTTGTTATGTTTCGCAGTAATTACATTATGTGCATGTGGAAAACGAGAACAGGAATTAGAAAATATGACTACAGAGGTTAAGGATGATTATGCTGCAATCATTTGGGGAGACAAAACCTATGTTCCTTATTGCGCCATATCAAAGAAGGACTGTGATGACCAGATTGGCATTGTAGATGATGACGAAGATAATAGAGTTTATGAGTACAAAGGCTATTCTTCCGATGAATGGATTGTTAACTCTTACATTTCCGGTCTTATGGATGGTTGTATGCTGTACAAGGAAATTAACGTATCCAACATACCAGATGGCTTAGAATCAGAATATGAATGGAACAACTAATTATTAGGGATTAACCGTAGAGTGTAATTATGAAAGGCTATCGCTTGTATACGTTGAACAGGTTCACATTGAATAGGATTTTGCACAGGTCATTTTGAACAGGCAGGGCAGACAGAAAGCCCACGAAGGCCCTTGAAAAACGCCGGCACTTAGCGAAAAAGACGCAAAGCGGCTTTTGAGCTTAGTACCGCTGCGTTTTTCACGGAGCGAGAGCGCGCCTTCGCGGGCTTTCTGTCTGCCCTGCCGCCCCGGACTCTGAATACCGCTCCCCTACAAATCCTCTTCCTCCCCAAAATAAAATTTTTCCCACACACCGCCAGTATATTCCCGGATGACGCCGAGAAAACGTTCCCCATAGCGGGTAAATTTGTTTTCCCCAACACCAATGACCTGCAACATTTCTGATTTCGTGAAAGGGCATTTTACGCACATATCGACTAACGTTTTATCTGCAAAAATAATATAGGGCGGCATTTGTTCTTCCTTGGCAATATCTGTACGCAGCTCGCGGAGTTGTTCAAACAGCTCAAGACCTCTGGAATTTAAAAGGTCGGAACGTCTTGCTTTGCCGGAAGATTTCTTTTTCTTTGTCGCAGAAGCCGCCTGATAGGATTCCGCTGAAGACGAAGAATCATCCACAGGCACATCGTCGGTTGTTTTAAAATGTTTCAAAATGACACGCCTGTCACCACTTAGGACCTGGAATGCGCCAGGCGGCGTTTTTAAAAGGGCATATTTGTCGTTGGTCTGAAAAAGCAGTTTGTCCAGAATCATCTGCTGGATGAGCTGTTTGATTTCTGCTTCCGTCATATCTTCCAAAGCGCCGTAACAGGAGTACGAATAAACGCCGTATTCCTGCAGTTTGGCGCGCCTACTGCCTGCAAGGGTTCCAGCGATGACATTGATGCCGTAACGCTGTCCCAATGCCTGGATACAGGAAATAATACTTTTCGCGGCTTCCGTCCTATCGATTTCTTCATATTCCCGTAGACAATTCAGGCAGTTTGAGCAGGAGTCCTCGCCCGTTTCCCCGAAATAGCGCAGGATATACGCCCGGAGACAGGAAGTGGTCGTGCAGTAGCCGGTCATTGCGCGCAGCCGCTCCTCATCCCTTTCCCTGACGGCGGCGGCATCCATATCCGTCATATCCGCAGCCGGCTCTTTATTGTCCAGCAAAAAGCGGTTAATCATAATATCCTGTGCAGAATAAAGCAGGATACAGCTGGCTTTTTCCCCGTCCCTGCCGGCGCGTCCGGCTTCCTGATAATAATTCTCAAGGCTCTGCGGCATATTATAATGAATCACATAGCGGACATTGGATTTGTCGATGCCCATGCCGAAAGCGTTGGTTGCAATCATGATGGGCTTGTTATCGTAGATAAAATCTTCCTGATTCTGTTTGCGCTCCTCTGCACTCAGACCCGCATGATATCTGGTTACAGAGATGCCCTCTTCGGACAACTTTTCATAGAGCGTATCCACGTTTTTTCTGGTGGCGCAGTAGATGATGCCGCTTTCTAAAGCATGTTCCCTGATATAATTTCTGACATAAGTGTCTTTTTTTCGTGGCGTTTCCACGGCGAAATAGAGGTTTTTGCGGTCAAATCCCGTGATAAGGATTCTGGGATTTTGCAGTGCAAGGGAAGCGACGATATCTTCTTTGACCTTATCGGTCGCGGTCGCAGTAAAGGCGCTGACAATGGGACGCGCTTTCAGTCTTTTGATAAATTGTACGATTTTCAGATAGCTTGGGCGGAAATCCTGTCCCCATTGGGAAATGCAGTGCGCTTCGTCGATGGTCAGCATGGAAATTTCCACACGCTCAGTAAAGGCAAGGAAATCATAGCTTTCCAGCCGCTCCGGCGCCACATAGATGATTTTATACTGCCCGCCAGCCGCCAGACGCAGGGCTTTGGCTATCTGGGCTTCGCTTAAAGAGCTATTGATATAGGCGGCGTGAATGCCCGCCTGGTTTAGCGCCTGTACCTGGTCTTTCATAAGGGAAATCAGAGGGGAAATAACCAGCGTGATCCCCGGCAGAAGAAGTGCGGGCGCCTGATAGCAGATAGATTTTCCCGCACCCGTCGGCATGATGCCGAGTACATCTTTTCCTGCAAGAATGTTGTCGATTAGAATTTCCTGCCCTTCCCGGAATGTGGAATAGCCGAAATATTTTTTCAAAATTTCATATTTATTCATGGTTTTTCTCGTTTCGTTTTTCATTTGTTTTGTTGTTGCCTTACTTTTGTAATATCTGTGTGTCAAAAGGCGTTTTATGCATAATCGAATTTTTTCCAATAAGAAATTACAGTTTTTATCATACTATAGATTGCGCCATATGTCATCAGCGATAGAAAAATTTTGACTGTCTGCGCCGATTGGAAGAAATCTGTATCTGTGCGCAGCGTCATGACGTTATCGAGGGGCGGAAGCGTCCAGAGTATGTATTTCAGAATTGGAAATTCTTTGATGACGGAGGTCTGGATGATGGTCAATACAGTGACTAATGTGGTCAATAATGCAGCTTGTTTTTGATTGTGCATAACGGCGGGAGGAAAAAGGCTTCCGAGGGAACCGCCTGCAAAGGCGCAGCCATTTAGCAGGAAAAAAGCATTGACGATATCGAATATCCTAAGCGGTCTATCAAAGAGCCCTAAGGGGCTTTTGATATGGACGATAAGCGGAACTATGAGACAGATTAAGGATACCATGCACCCAAGAACAAGCAGGAAAACGATTTTGCTAATATAATAAAGCAGCTTATTTTTGATTCGTAGAAAGATGATTTGTTCGATGACGGTATTTTCACTGGAGGGTATGCCAAAGCCGACCCATGCCATGATGATAAAAACCGGGAAGCCGGTCATGGAAAAACCACTTACGACGCTAAGTGGACCGACGCTGTACATCATGGATAGGATGAAAAGCAGACATAGCAAGGGCATAAGGAATTTGTTCCCTTTGAAATAGACTCGAAGCTCATAGATGAGTAATTCTGTTAATTTTTTGATATTCATATGGTATTACCCCGTATTTATTGCATCTTTTTTTATTCTTTTTCTATACGTTCCATGAAGCGGAGTTTCCAGCCTTGCATAAGCAGAGGCACAAGCTGTTTATCGCAGTCTTCCTCTTTTAATTGCAATTTGTAATAACGTCCACTTTTGGACATTTTGTCATCTGGTTGTAAATGTCCCGGATTTTCCAGAAGAAGGGAGTATATGGCGGTGATTTTAGGTTTGTAGATTGTCAGCTCACCATCTACAAGGACGTAAGAAATTTCCGCAATTGCATCTACAAGTCGGGGTTCGTGGCATGCCATAAAGAGAGTAACGCCTTCCTTTTGCAGATAGTTTACTTTTTTCAGAAATACGCTCTGGGATTTTGCGTCCTGCCCGGACAGAGGCTCGTCTAAAAGAAGAACGTCAGGCTTTTGGAGAAATGCCTGTATGACACCCACTTTCTGTAAGGAACCTTTGGAAAGGACGGACATCCGGGTATCCAGTAAGCCATCCAGAAAGAAGTCTTCGGCTAAGGTTTCCACGAGATGTTTTGCCTTGATGCAATCCATTCCGCCGATAGCGCCCATACGAGATAAGTATTCCCTTGCCGTGAGCGGTGTGGACGGAAATTTTTCGGGAACATAGTGGAAAAGAAGAGGGGAAGCGTAAGAAACTTGGCCCGAATCAGGGGAAATCAGACCGGCAATAAGCTTCAACAAGGTACTTTTACCGCAGCCGTTTGCGCCTAAAAAGGCGATAGACGTATCCTTCTGGAATACTTGGCTGATATTGGATAAAACGGATTTGCCGTCATATTTTTTGGTAACGTTCTGTAGTCTGATAAGTTCCATGCTGCACTGGAGTCCTTTCCGTGAAAAGTATACGGCCAGGAGCCGTCTGTATGATTTTACCACAGAGACCTTTGAAAAACAACTATGGACGAAGCCTTCCCGGATATGGTAGACTAAAATTACATTGTGGAAATCAATTTTCGCAGATAAACTGGATGGGAGGAATGAAAAATGAGAAAGAAAAGGAATCGTTGCATGGCATTGGCGCTCGCCTGTTCCATGCTATGGGTATCAGCCTGTGGAAATACGTCGGATGAGGCCATTTCGCAGGATGTACAAAACACTGTGGAAGATGCCTCAGGTGTAGAAAATCAGGATGGGGCGGATACCGCGCAGGATACGCAAGGGGCGTCTGCAGCCGTAGAAGCCATTCTTTATCCGCTGCCTACAGAGCCGGAAGAAGCCGGGGTCTATGTGGAGCCGATTGCCAATCTGTCAGAGAATTTTATCCGGGGCGTGGATATTTCCAGCGTCATCGTGGAAGAGAACAGCGGCGTTGTCTATTATAATGAGGACGGGGAAGAACAGGACATTTTTCAGACGCTGGCGCAAAACGGCGTCAACTATATCCGTGTGCGTGTCTGGAACGACCCCTATGATGCGGACGGCAACGGATATGGCGGCGGCAATAATGATACGGCAACCGCAGCCAAAATCGGGGAGCGGGCAGCAAAATACGGCATGAAGCTCTGCGTGGATTATCATTATTCCGATTTCTGGGCGGATCCCTCGAAGCAGCAGTGCCCGAAAGCCTGGGAGGGCATGTCGATAGATGAAAAGTCGGAGGCGCTTTATCAGTTTACGAAAGAAAGTCTGGCGGAAATTATGGCGGCCGGCGCGCAGGTCGGTATGGTTCAGATTGGGAATGAAATCAACAATGGTATGTCCGGGGAAACCGACTGGACGAAGAGACGCCAGTTGATGCAGGCAGGCTCGAAAGCAGTCAGAGAAACGTCGCAGGAAACGGGACAGGATATCAAAGTCGCAGTCCATTTCACAGATGTTTCCGATAAAAGCGGAACCCTTGCCAATGCGCAGAAATTGCAGGAAAAAGAAGTGGATTATGATATTTTCGCAGTTTCCTATTATCCTTTCTGGCATGGCAGCATGGAAAATCTGGAGGATACGCTGAAAGAGATTGTTGCGGAATATGGCAAAGAGGTTGTCGTTGCAGAAAATTCCTACCTCTATACGACGGGCGACGGGGACGGCAGTGGCAATAGCATCGGGGAAGGTGATGTTTTGCCGGAATATCCGGCGTCCGAGCAGGGGCAGGTAAATGAAGTCCGGGACGTCTGTGCAGCGGTTGCCGGGGTAGGCGATAAAGGGCTTGGCATTTTCTATTGGGAACCGGCGTGGCTTCCCGTCAACGTCTATGATGAGACAGCCGCAGACGCCGCCCAGGTACTTGCCACGAATCAGGAAATCTGGGAAAAAGAAGGTTCCGGGTGGGCGTCCAGCTATGCAGCAGACTACGACCCGAATGATGCCGGAAAATATTACGGAGGCTGTTCCTGGGATAATCAGGCGCTTTTTGACTATGAGGGTCATCCGTTGGAATCCTTAAAAGTCTTTAAGTATTTACAGTGTGGCACCATTGTTGAGAAGGCGTTGGAAAGCATTCCCGATGTGGAAATTGACGTGAATCTGGATGACGAGCTTGCCATGCCGGAGACGGTCAGCGTTCTTTACAATGACAGGACGACAGAGGATATTCCGGTGGAATGGTATGAAGAGCAGGTACGAAATATCGATACTTCTAAGGCGGGAATTTATGAGGTATGGGGACGGCTTTTAGACGGCACGGAAGAGACGGATGAGAAAAAAGAGGTCTGCAGCCATGTCAATATCGCGAAGTTTAATTATATACAGAATCCAGGCTTCGAGGAAGAGGACACTTCCATGTGGGAAATTACGGCGGGCAGCAGTGATACCACAGATTTCCAGAATAAAGAATCCGATGCTTACAGTGGCGTGATGTCCCTGCATTTCTATCATACGAGCGATGTATCCTTTACAGTAGAGCAGAAGGTGACCGGGCTTGCGCCGGGTACCTATGAGTTCGGTCTCTATTTACAGGGCGGCGACGCCGGGGATAGCGCGGATATGTATATCTATGCAGATAACGGCAAAGAGCAGTTGGCGGAAAAAACCTCGGTAGATGGCTGGTGCAACTGGAAAAACCCGGTCATATCCAATATTACGGTGGGTGAAGACGGTACGCTTACCATCGGCGCATCTATCAGCTGCGCGGCAAAAGGCTGGGGGACGCTGGATGACTTTTATCTGTATCAGGTGAATTAATGCTAGATGCAGTCGCAGGAAAGAAAATTGACCAGAAAGGTAAATTAGGCAGAAAATAGAATTAGGTAAAAGTAAATCGACTATAAAAACAAACAGGATATATCGCGTGCTCTGCGGTATATCCTGTTTTTAAGTCTCAATGATAGGAAATTGTTCGATTTTCTTGTTTAACACTCCACAATTTCCAAATCCCATGCCCCCAAAGCGATACAATCCCCGTCCTTTACCGGTTTGTCTTTAAGAAGCAGCGTCCCTTCTTTTCCGTGGTAGGATATCTGCTTTGTCTCATCCGAATAATTGAGGTAATAGACGATTTCCTTGCCCAAATCGTTAACGCCGCGCTTTATGATAATGGGATATTGTTCTTCCGGTATCGAAATGCCCGCCTCAGCGCAGAGAAAACGCAGCAGCTCTTTGAGGATGGACTGTTCGCAATAGCAGCCCAGATAAGTCGCGCTGCCCTGATAATAATGGTTATGGGTAATGGCGGCGTATTCGCCCCAGTGAGGGTGAGCGTAAGAAGCCAGCGTCTCGGCTGTATCCGGTTTCAAAAGCTCCATCCAGTAATGGACGCAGTCGGGCTGTGCAATTTTACATTCGTCAGAGACCGTTTCAGTCATTTTAGCGAAACGAAGGTCGCGAAGCCCCACATTGACTGCATTGGTAAACTGGTCGTAAGTCATTCCAAATACGTCTGTCATGCCGTGGGGCTGATTGTCTGCGTGAATTTTTAGCATTGGGTCTGCAAACGCCGTTTTAAATGTGGATAGAAGATGACCGCCGTTTTCTACATAGGCGCGCAGGGCAGTGACAGTCGTGTCAGAAACACTGTACAGTGCGGGTGTAATCAGCAGAGAGTATTGACCGAACAAGTCAGTATCTGCATCACAGAGAATATCGCATTCGATATTCATTTGATAGAGCGCGTCATAAATCCATCGGAAGATATCGTTATAGTGCAGGGTTTCATGAATTGGGAACCATTGCAGACCGTTTAAAGATTCATGGGAAAGTAGCAGGGCAATGGGAGCCTTCTTTTTCAGATTTTTCAGATGGCTTCCATATCTGGCGAAGTCTGCGCCGATTTGACATACTTCCCGATAAGTGGCATTTTCTTGCAGGTTATGGCTTAAAATGCCTTTCCAGTAAGACTCAATCGCATTGTGGATAGAATGCCAGTGCCAGTACATCACGGAATTGGCGCCGGAGGCAAGGTGGCTGAAAGCCTGCAGTCGCAGCTGACCGGGATAGGAGAGCCATCCGTGATTTCCCTGCGCCTCAGTTTCTAGTACAAGGTAGTTGTCTTTTTTAATCGAGCGCGCAATTGCGCCGCCGAAGGCGATTTCTGCGCCTGTCAAATCCTGTGCGGAAGGATGATAAATATCGCACCCTGCCACGGTGAGAGACTTAGCGGCTTCCCATTGGTTCACGTCGGGCTGTAATCCGACGGAAATTCCCCGCCATTCATAATCAAAATTCTGGGTGATAAACTGCTCCGGGCGGGCGTATTCTTTTACAATGGCGCTCTGCCAGGAAAGAAAATCCGTTACCAGTTTGCGCTGGAATTTCTGATACTCGGCGCCCAGACTGGCGTTGATGGTGCCGCGGACGTCCGGGAAATCTTCCCATGCGTTGATGCGGTTGCTCCAGTAATCTAAGCCAAATTCGTGATTGAGGGCGTCCAAATCATTGTGGAACAGCTCTTTTAAATATTCCACGAATTTTGCCTGGGCATAGGCGCTGCAGGTATCATATGCCTTGGTCTCATTATCTAACTGGAAGCCGATGACATGGCTGTAAGGCGCGACTTCTTCCATCAGTCTGCGGATGATGATTTCAGCATGTTTTAAATACATGGGGTGGGTAATATCCATATTCTGCCGGCGTCCGTATCTTTCAGGTCCCTGATGGGTTTGCGTAATAATATCGGGATACTTGGCAGCAAGCCAGGTCGGAACCGCATAAGTGGGTGTTCCGACGATAACCTGGATGCCGTGCTTACAGGATGCCTGTAACATACGGTGCAGGTGGGTAAAATCAAAAACCCCTTCCTGCGGTTCCCAGGTGCTCCATGTGGATTCCGCGATGCGGATAACGTTGATATGGGCTTTTTCCATCATCGCCATATCCGTTTCAATTCTGTCATAGGGCAGATATTCGTCATAATATGCCGCCCCGAATAATAGGTTATCTGTTTTCATAGCGCCTCCTATTTTATTATATTTTTGATATTTCCGGGTTATCATAATGGGATAATGATTCAAGTTAAGTTATCATTTAAAATCATGATTCAAGTTATGATTATTCAATTTGAATAAAATTCTTTTCTACTAATTGTATATATCCACTATTGCAGAACAAGCTCATATTTGTTACGCTAGTTATACTATAAGAACAACCGTTTGCGCGCCTTGGGGAAATTTTATCACAAAAGGCGGGAATCGTAAAGTGGGGAAATTGGATGGACACAAAAATCAATTTTCAGTCAGCATGTAGGGATTGCGTCTGCAGAGCAGATATAAATCCCGCAAAGGCACGCTTTCGCTCCGTGAAAAATCGCAGCGGTACTAAGTTCAAAAGCCGCTCCGCGTCTTTTTCACTAAGTACCGGCGTTTTTCAAGGACCTTCGCAGGATTTCTATCTGTTCTGCTGATTCTATGTTAAAGAGCTGACTGAAAATTGATTTCTGTGTGGATTGATTGAAGAAGGGAAATTGTGGTGGAGTGGAAAGGGCAGGGCAGACGTGAATCCCGCAAAGACCTTTGAAAAACGCCGGCACTTAGCGAAAAAGCCGTTCGCGGCTTTTAAGCTTAGTACCGCTGCGTTTTTCACAGAGCGCAAGCGTGCCTTCGCGGGATTCACGTCTGCCCTGCTCACCCCCAACACTAAGGCGCCATCCCCGCCCCCAACAACCAATTATCCCACTCCCCTCTCAACTCCACAAAGAAAGGCAGGTCCCTCAATGTCAGAAGAAAAGACGCTTACCATCAGCGATATCGCCAACGAACTCGGCGTATCCAAAACAACCGTGTCCCGTGCAATTTCCGGGAAAGGGCGCATCGGCGCCGAAACAAGGGAAAAGGTGCTGCAGTACATTGAAGAACATCATTACAGACCAAACGTAATCGCCAGAGGGCTTGCGCAGTCCCGGACATACAATATCGCCCTGGTGATTCCGGGAGATTCTAATATCATGGAACTGCCCTTTTTCCAGCAATGCATGATAGGCATCAGCAAAGTCGCCTCTTTCATGGAATACGACGTACTGCTTTCCATCGTGACGAAAAAAGATATTTCGGGATTGCAGAAGATTATCGTCAATCATAAAGTGGATGGCGTTATTCTGACACGGACGCTGGTGGAAGATGCATCGATACAATATTTAAAAGAAGAGGGCGTTCCTTTCGTGACCATCGGCAGCGTGGAAGATACTGACGTCGTACAGATTGACAATGACCACAGGCAGGGCTGTAAAGAGCTGACCCAGTGTCTGTTTGCGCAGGATATGGACAGGATTGCCCTGATAGGCGGCAGTCAGGACTATATGGTCACAAGAAACCGGCTGCAGGGATTCCGGGACGCCTTTTTACAGAACGGGCGAAGCGTAGACGAGGAGCTTATTTATCTGGACGTGGAAGAGGAAAAAAAGGTCGCGTCCATTGTGGAAAAGCTGTTGGAAAAAGGGACGGAGTGTATCGTGGCGATGGATGATTATCTTTGCAGCTGTATCTTACATGTTTTACACCAGAAAAAGGTCGCAGTACCGGAACAGATGAAAGTAGCCTCTTTTTATGACAGCTCGTTTCTGGCGAGCAATGAGCCTTCTGTTACGTCGGTCCGCTTTGATGTAAAAGAGCTGGGAGAACTCACATGCAGGCGGCTTTTGGAAATGATAGAGGGGGAAGAGGTTCCCTTAAAAACACTGCTGGGATACCGCATTTCCCTACGGCGTTCGACAAAAAACAGCTAATCAGGACAGGGGAGTTGTGCAAAATAGACAAATTGAATTTTGGGAAATAGGCAATAATACACATTGACAAGAATGGAGTAGTTTGTTATTCTTGAAAAAAGCAATAGAACAACCGATTGCGCAATGAAAAAACACAGGAATGGAAAGGGAGGTCAACATGGATAATAAGTTTATCGTAAACATCATCCATCGTCCGGAAATGGTTCCCGAATATGCAGAGAAGGTAACGGGACACGGCAAAGAGGAGGATATCGGAAGAAAAGCGCTTCTGACAGAATCTTTGGATATCTTCAAGACACAGCAGGAAATAGCGCATAAGAATGGACTGAAGACGACCATTCAGATGACGTATGCATCTTTATTCAATGATGAAGCAGTAGAACTGGCAAAAGCAGACCATGAGAAATATGGGGATGAGATAGCATTATCCCTGTTGGGACTGCCTTGTAAGGAGTTCCGTGAGAAATATAAGACCAAAGATTTCTGTATCTGGATGTTCTCTATGGAAGACAAGAAATCCATCGTGGACGACGTATTCGGGAAATTCCATGACCGTTTTGGTTTTTACCCGGAATCAACAGGTTCCTACTATATGGATGCAGATTTAGTAAATTATATCAAAGAAAAATATCCGATGGTAAAATGTGCTGTTGCAACCTGCTGGGAAGAAGGCCCCAAGGCATATCATACCTGTAATAACTCTTGGTACACCTTTATGGACGGCGGCCCGTGGGCGCCCTGGATTCCGAGTAAGCAGAATGTACATGCACCCGCGGCCAATGAAGCGGAAGACAGCGGCATCGTAGCAATTCCGCATTTGTCCAGAGATTTAATTGCATGTTATGACGGGAACGGCTCCAATTTCGGAACCCATCCGCAGAACGTACTGCGCAGCATGAGTTATGACTCCAAGACATGGGAATATCCTTATCTATATAATTTAATCGACCAGTATCGCGATTTGGCGAAATACAATAACGGTTACGCGTACAATATGATGTTCGTAGGACCCGGCTGGATGAACAAGATGGGACGTTGGGAAGCGCCTTATGAGCTGCTTTTGAAATCCTATGAAGACGGCATGGCATATTACGGACAGTTGAAAAAAGAAGGCAAGCTAGACGATATGACGATGGCGGAATTTGCAGATTACTATCGTCAGAAGAAGACCTTAACAGAGCCGGAATGCGCGCTTTGGAGAGATATTTTATACGGTTCGGAGAAACAGTTGTTCTGGTACTGCGACCCTTACATGAGAGTCTGCGCAAATATGGATCAGGGCGGCGCCATCGTTGATCTTCGTCCTTATGCGGCGAAACTGGAATGGCCGGTAGGGATTGGCACCAAGCATATTACGGATGCTTCCTATCCGTTCTTAATCCAGGAAAAATACAGAGCCGGATATTTCACCCACTATGCAGGGGAAGGCACTGTAAGAAGCGCGAAACTGACCTACAAAGGGGAAGAAGTGGACTTGTGCTTATGCAGGACAAAAGCCCATTTCTCACAGGAAGGCAAGACAAGAATCTTGACGCTGGATCCGGTAGATATCGAATTTTACGATTTGACGGTCAAATTACAGACGAAGATGTACTTTGAAGAAGGCAGCTCCAATATCAAAATTGAAAGAAACATTCTGGAAATGAGCGACCCCAGCGCAGAAGTGGAAATCAACGAGTATATGGTAGCGTGCTACGGTACGACAGAATACTCCGAGGATATGAGCAACATTACGCTGACCTGCACAAACGGAACGGACAGTAAAGAAATCAAGTATGAATACAAATGCCGTGAGGCACAGATGGAAGGCGCGACGGAAGTTATTTCCGTGATTCCTGACATCGAGACAAGGGTATCGTTAAGCTGCGAGAAGAAAGAAGCGGTAGGTTACATCAAAGAAGGCTATGCTTTCTCACCGATGTTTACCTTAGGTTACACGACGAAATTGAAAGATAAGGAGGTATTTGCAACATGGCTCAATCTGGCAAAGGCAAATTAAACTACAGATGTCCCTCCTGCTTTATGAGAGATTTGGACATTGATATGTTCTATGATAAGGATAAAAAAGAATATCATTGTATCCGCTGCCAATATGTAGGCACGGAAGAGGACGTGCTTGAGAAAAACGAGCTGGTAAGATTCCGTTACCGCGACGCGATGAAACGGTTTACCAAATTCGACTTCGATTAAAAGTCAAAGGCGAAAAGAAATTCTAAGGCAGCAAGGGACGCTGCCTAAGAATTTCTATATTTCGCCTAAAAGAATTGCCGGCAGAGCCGGGCAATTCTTCCGGGGAGTTGGATACTATTTTAGACATAAGACAATAATTTTAAGATAGCTGGAGAATGCAGAGATGGAATTTTTGAAGGGAATGGATATTTCTTCGCTGAAGGAAGTGGAGAGTCTGGGCGGCAGGTTTTATGATCATGGTGTGGAAAAGGATGTTTTAGACATCCTCAAAAGCTATGGCGCCAATGCAGTCAGGCTGCGTCTGTGGAACGACCCTTATTCAGAGGATGGAAAGCCCTATGGGGCGGGCGGCAACGACTTGCCTACCACAATAGAATTGGCGAAAAGGGCGATGGGAAAAGGCATGAAAGTACTGCTGGATTTCCATTACAGCGACTGTTGGGCGGATCCTGGCAAGCAGAGAGTGCCCAAAGCCTGGCGCGGGATGAATCTGGAACAGTTAGAAAAGGCAGTTTACGATTATACGAAGGAAACGCTGGAAACCTTGAAAGAGGAAAATGCATTTCCGACGCTGGTACAGGTGGGAAATGAGGTCAGCAACGGTCTGCTCTGGCCCTATGGCAAAACGCCGGATTACGACAGTATGATTAAACTATTAAATGCCGGTATTAGGGGTGTCCGTGCCGTGGATAAGAACATTCCGATTATGATTCATTTGGATAATGGCGGCAACAATGCGCTTTATCGCGAGTGGTTTGATCACTTCATGGAAAAAGGCGAGGACTTTCAGATTATTGGCTTATCCTATTACCCGTTCTGGCATGGAACGCTGGACGATTTGAGCAATAACCTGAATGATATCGCGCTCCGCTATGGAAAAGAATTGATGCTTGCAGAAGTGTCTATGGGCTTTACGATGGAAGACTATGCTTCTTATGAGAAATTGGAACCGCATGAGAGAAAGGGCATGGCGACCAGACCTGCCCTTGTCGAGCAAGTTCCTTATCCTATGACGAAAGAAGGTCAGAAAGCCTATCTGGAAGATTTGTTTGCACGCATAAAACAGGTGCCGGGTGGGAAAGTCAGCGGATTTTTCTACTGGGAAGCGGCGTGGATTCCCGTACCGGGTTCCGGCTGGGCATCGGAAGAGGCGATTGCTTACATGGAAGAAAAAGGACCCGGCGGAAACGAGTGGGCAAACCAGGCGCTGTTCGACTATGACGGCAACGCGCTGCCCGCCCTGGAGGCAATCCGGGACTTTACGATTTAGACAGTTTTTCGGAGAAAAATTGTGCAGGATTTTCGATAGGACAATCAAGATTTATGCAATTTGTATAGTCTATTACAAGAATAGTTGACAAAATGTATAAAAGGTGATAAATTATTCTTGTGCGTTATGGGGAAGCGGGGACTTCCTGGTTTTACGGTATAAAATGCATTGCATTTTATATAAAGTAACATATCAAGTAAGAAAGAGAGAGGAAAAAGTTATGAAGAAAAAAGTATTAGCAACATTACTTGCATCATCCATGGTTGCTGCTTGTCTGACTGGCTGTGGCGGAAACGACGCGCCTGCAGAGACAACACCGGCGGCTGATGATGCAGCAACAACAGACGACGCAGCTGCAACAGATGATGCAGCGGCGGATGATGCAGCGGCGGATGACGCAGCAGCAGCAGATGATGGTGCAGCAGATGCAGCAGACCCGGTAGCAACTTTGATTGCAAATACAACAGGCACAGTAACCCTGACTGTATGGGCATCCGAAGAAGACCAGACTCTGACGACAACTCTGATTGACAACTTCAAAGCAGCTTATCCTGATGTAGATTTTGATATCACATTGGGCGCTGAGTCTGAATCTACAGCAAAAGATACTGTATTGACAGACGTAGAGGCAGCGGCTGACGTATATGCATTCGCTGATGACCAGATTAATGATTTGGTAAAAGCTGGCGCTCTTCAGCCGGTAGTTACCGGTTATACTTATGATGTTGCAACAGCAAATGCGCAGGGCGCTGTTGATGCAGCAAGTGTAGACGGACAGTTATATGCATATCCTATGACAGCAGATAACGGTTATTTCATGTTCTATGATGCTTCCGTATTTACAGCGGATGATGTAAAATCCTTAGAGAAAATGATTGAAGTAGCTGATGCTGCTGGCAAGAAAATCGCTATGGATATTTCCAACGGCTGGTATATTTACGCTTTCTTCCAGGGCGCTGGCCTAGATCTGACACTGAATGATGACGGTTCTAACACATGTACATGGAATGGCAACGGCGGTACAGACGTAGCACAGGCAATCATGGATTTATGCAAGACCAACGTACTTGTTGATATGAGTGATGAAGAAATGGCAACTGCAATTGCAGAAGGTACTGTAGTAGCGGCTGTAAACGGAACATGGAGAGCTGAAACAGCATCCGATGCATGGGGCGAGAACTATGCAGCAACCAAACTTCCTACTTTCAATGTAGCAGGAAGTGATGTTCAGATGGCTTCTTACTCAGGATGTAAATTAGTAGGTGTTAACCCTTATTCTGCAAATGTAGGTTGGGCTATGATCCTTGCTGAGTATCTGACAAATGAAGAATCTCAGGTAGCAAGATTTGAAGGCAGAGGCCTTGGTCCGGCTAACCTTGCAGCAGCATCTTCTGACGCAGTACAGAGCAATCCTGCAATCGCAGCTCTGGCAGAGCAGGCAGGTTTCGCAACACCTCAGCGTGTTGGCGGCAACTACTGGACACCAGCAGAGACATTAGGACAGATTTTAGCTTCTGGTAATCCGGATGGAACAGACCTACAGACACTGTTAGACACTACAGTAGAAGGTATTACTGCACCGGTTGAATAAGACAAGGAATTATTAGACGGACTGTCAGTGATGTAACATAGTAACACACATTGGATAGCCCGCATCTTGTGGGCTATCCCTAAAAATATCCTAATTTCAGATTTCTAAGTAGGAAATTATCTATTTAAGGTTCTGTAGTCATATTACAAAAATAACTCTGAGAGGGGTTTTCTATGAAGAAAATATTAAAATCAATCGGAAATTATTTTAAAGATTTTGGAGTAGCGGTAGCAAAGGGCGATATCGGGGTTAAGTTATCTTTACTTGTCATGGGGGCGGGTTATATTGCAAGAAAACAAGTAATTAACGGTCTGATTATGATTGTATTAGAAGCGTTTTTTGCAATTGTATGCGTAGGCTATGCAATCCCTAATCTGGCAAAGTTTGGTACACTGGGAACTGTTCAGTTTGAGCAGACTTTCGACCCGTTAACGTTGCAAAGTACAGTAAATGATTATGATAACTCGTTTTTGATTCTGTTGAATTCCATTATCGCGTTATTTATAATTGTGGCTTTTATTTTAGTATACATAGGAAATATTAAGGCGGTTTACCGTCTGCAGCTTCGCAAAGAAGCCGGCAAACACATTAATACCTTCAAGGAAGATTTAAGGACTCTGGTAAATGAGAAATTCCACATTACCCTCTTGACGCTGCCTTGTATCGGTGTTATTTTGATGAATATTATTCCGATTCTCGTGTTGATTGCAATCGCTTTCACAAATTACGACCAACAGCACATGCCGCCTAGCGCATTGTTTACATGGATTGGCTGGGCTAACTTTAAGAGGCTGTTTACCAACTCTACGACAGTAACCTTTGGTTATACCTTCGGTAAGGTGCTCGTATGGACGTTGGAATGGGCGGTTCTGGCTACCTTTACCACTTTTATCGGCGGTATTTTGATGGCGCAGTTTGTAAATAGCAAGAAGACGAAACTGCCGAAATTATGGCGTACTTTATTCATGGTTGCCATTGCGGTGCCTCAGTTCGTAACCTTGTTGCTTGTTCGTAACTTCTTCGGTGACAGCGGTATTGTCAATACGATTTGTTCCAATATCGGTCTGACAGATTTCTTAAAGAGCATCGGTTTAGTCAGCTCTCATCTGTCCTATATACCGTTTTTGTCAAGTCCCGGCTGGGCCAAAGTTATGATTGTTCTCATCAATATCTGGGTAGGTGTTCCTTATCAGATGTTGGTTGCAACGGGTGTATTGATGAATATTCCTGTAGACCAGTTGGAAAGCGCAAGAATCGACGGCGCAAACAGCTTCCAGATTTTCTGGAAGATTACAATGCCATATGTACTCTTTATCACAGGACCGAGTCTGATTACAGATTTGGTAAAGAATATCAACAACTTCAATGTTATCTATCTGTTGACGCAGGACGTGTTCACAACTTCCGACCAGCTGCTTGCAAACTCCAATGCAAAAGAAGTGGATTTGCTTGTTACATGGTTGTTTAGGTTGACAAATGAGTACTATAACTACAAGATGGCTTCTGTAATCGGTATTTTAGTATTTATTATCTGTGCGGCGTTCACGCTGATTACCTTTACACAGATGATTAAAGGCGATAGAGAGGAGGAATTCCAATAATGAAGAAGACAGTAGGTTTTGTTATAAGACATTTGGTTTTACTATTCCTCGCAGTTATCTGGCTGGTACCGATTCTCTGGTTAGTTGTTACTTCTTTCAGTGGCTATAGAGGAATCAATACAGCGCATTTCTTCCCGCAGACATGGTCTCTGGATAATTACAAAGCGTTGTTCTTAGAGCCGGATTCCGTTGTACAGTATGTAGCATGGTTTAAGAATACATTGTTAATCGCTATCTTTACCTGTATCATTTCTACCATCTTAGTATTGATGGTGGCATACACGATGAGCTGTATTCGTTTCAAAGGCAGAAAGGCATTGATGAGCTTCAGCGTTATCTTAAACATGTTCCCCGGCGTATTGTCCATGATTGCTGTATACTTCGTTATGAAGTCTCTTGGACTTACGAACAGCCACCTCGGAATGATTATCGTATATTCTGCAGGTTCCGGTCTGGGATATCTGATTACAAAAGGTTTCATGGATACGATATCTGTATCCCTGCGTGAAGCGGCGAAACTGGAAGGCGCTTCTGAAGCGACGATTTTCTTAAAAATTATTATTCCGTTGTCACAGCCTATCGTTGTGTACACCGTAATCAACTCCTTCCTCGCACCTTGGGGCGATTTCGTATTGGCGAAATTGATGTTGAACTCCGGTATTTCAACGGACTGGACAATCGCAATCGGTCTGTTCAACATGTTGAACAAGTCCTTGGTTAACAAATACTTCTCAATCTTCTGCGCGGGCGGTGTTATCGTATCCATACCGATTTCTATTCTGTTCGTATTGATGCAGAAGTTCTATGTAGAAGGTGTAACAGGCGGTTCTGTAAAGGGCTAATTGTTTTGAATACAATGCAGAGTGCATTGTCCTTATGTAAATATGAAATAAAATGCAGACTTTCTTCGTAAAGTCTGCATTTTGTGGCTATGGACGAAATAGTGTTCATGTAGCTATGATAGGTTGACAGTGTTCGATGTAGCTTATGATCGACTGGCAGTGTCCAATGCAAATAAGACAGACTAAGAAAGGGGTATGGATAGATAGATGAAAAGATATAAGAAGATTTTAGCGCTATTTTTGGCAGGGTGCATGACGCTGGCGGCAGGGTGCGGTCAGAGCCAGCCGACGGGCGATGCATCTGGACAGGAAGGTGCTGCAGATGATTCTTCGCAGACAGGGAGTGGTGCGGCGGATGATTCTGCACAGACAGGACAGGAAGGCGGCGCGGATAGTTCTGCACAGATAGGAAATGCAGTAGATTCTGCGGATGGCGCCAGCGATGCAGCGTGGGAAGATGTGACATTACAGATTCCTTTGCAGGTCATAGATGATAATTATCGTACTTATTATGAGGTTTTCGTCTATTCTTTTTATGACAGCGATGGGGATGGGATCGGCGATTTGCAGGGACTGATTTCTAAGCTGGACTATATCAACGATGGCGACGATACGACGGATACGGACTTAGGCTGTAATGGAATCTGGCTGATGCCGGTAAACCCTTCGCCGACCTATCATAAATATGATGTGGTGGATTACTATGATATCGATTCGGCTTATGGCACGCTGGAAGATTTTCAGGCGCTGTTAGATGCCTGTAAAGAGCGAGGGATTAAAGTTATCATGGATTTGGTGCTGAATCATTCTTCCTCCCAGAATCCGTGGTTTCAAGAGGCATGCGCCTATTTAAAGGAATTAGGCGGCAAAGAGCCTAGCGTAGAAGAATGCCCTTATTTTGAATATTATCATTTTTCCAAGGAAAAAGGGGCGGGCTGTTATGAAGTGCCAGGTACGGATTGGTACTATGAAGCCCAATTCTGGAGCGAGATGCCGGATTTAAATCTGGATTGCGAGGCGCTGCGGACGGAAATAGAGGCGATATCGAAATACTGGCTGGACATGGGTGTGGGAGGTTTTCGCTTAGATGCGGTCAAAGAGTACTATACCGGGAGTCCACAGGCGAATATCGACTTTTTGAGCTGGTTTACGCAAGTTGTTAAGGCGCAGAAGGAAGACGCTTATCTGGTGGGCGAAGCATGGCTGGATATGAATGAATATGCCAAATATTATGCCAGCGGCATTGACAGTCTCTTTAACTTTGAATTTGCGGATAAGGACGGTATTATTTCCAAGGTGGCAAGCGGCAAATCTTCCGCGGAAAAATATGGGACTACAGTTGCTTCCTTAGAGGAAACCTTCGGACAGTATGGGGAAGCGTATATTGATGCACCTTTTTACACCAATCATGACATGGGCAGGAGCGCCGGATACTATGCCGGGGATAATTCGGAAAATCAGGTGAAACTGGCGGGCGCGATGAATCTGCTTATGAGCGGTTCGGCATTCCTCTATTATGGGGAAGAGCTGGGCATGAAAGGCGCTGGAAAAGATGAAAACAAGCGTGCGCCGATGTATTGGAGCAAGGACGAAACTGCTGAGGGCATGTGCAAGGGTCCTGCAGATATGGAAGACTTCGAGATGAAATTTGACAGCCTTGCAGAGCAGGAGCAGGATGCCTCCTCGATTTACCAATATTTTAAGAAAGTGATAAAAATCAGAAACCAGAATCCTGAAATCGCGCGGGGAACGGTAGAATATCTGGAAGAAGTATCCGGGGAAACCTTCTGCGTGTTGAGAAAGACCTACGAAGATTCGGAAATCCTGCTGATTTTCCATACAGGCGCGGAAACGGAAGAACTGGACGTTAGCAGCCTCACAATAGGCGGGCAAAGCATTAGCGCCGAAAACGTGCGGGGCACGTTAGAGAGCGGCGATGAGAAAATAACCGTGGCGGATGGGAAAGTGACCATGCCGGGGTACTCGGTGCTTGTGTTGAAATAAGAGAATGAAGTTTGTTTATGACAATAGAAAGTATGCAAAAGCAGCGTGCTTTCTATTGTTTTCATGTCGTAGGAAATCTTTGTCATTGTTAGGTTTTCATGACGATTTTATACCGGGTGGCGCCTGTTTCTCAGGCAGTATTTCCTTCTCAACGAAACTCTGCATTCCCCCGGCGCCCCAAAATAGCAGGACTGCGATAATAAATAGAACAATGCCCAGATAAATCGTATTTCTGGGCTTTTGGGGCGAAGTTTCCCTGATAACATAACACCCCAGAATCTTTTCCGTGGAAAAATTCTCGATGGGGGCATACCAGGCGTAATTTATTTCTGTCGGAGACTCAATAACTTCCCCGGTAAAAGGAACAGGCTCCCCCTGCCCATTGACAAACGCTTCTAGTTTTTGCAGGATAGTTTCATCGGATACCATGATGACGACATAGGAATCCTGCCCTGTCGGGATTGTGTAGAAATCATATACTTTTCCAAACGTCACAATAAGGCTCTGGCTGACGCCGAGAAATTTAGCATTGCCGGTCGGGTTTCTTTTGCCGATATAAGTATCAATCGTATCCACGATATAAGTCCCTTTTTGGAAGTTCTGCGCATTGAGGGCTTCTATGGGAAGCGCATGTCGATATTGGTAGCAGGAGCGGATTCCGCGGCATAAAAAAAGAAGGCCTGCCATAAAAAGAACGACTGTAATGATATTTCTTTTGGTAATGGATATCTGGTATTTCATGCGAAGCCCTCCCTTCCTATTCACATTCTTATTCAACTTACAAGTCTGGGCAGTCCTGCAAGCATTTTCTTTGATGACACGGCGAATTTATGGCACTGCTGTTTTTTTGCGACGAAATTCTATCATTTATCTAGGAATAATTAAGTATGAGAATAGTATAGCATAGATTTTTATTGGTAAAAAGATTGAAATATAAACCGCTTTAGTGTAAAGTAGTATTAGTATCTTATTGCCTGTCCGGGCGTATGGAGGGGCAGTAAGATGCGACTATACTGAAAAAGAAGCAAAGGAAGATTGATTATGGGAGAGAATGTAAAGAGCACAGGAGGGTGGCGCACCAATAAATGGATTCGTGCGGCAGTTCCTGCATTGTTGCTGCATTGCAGCATCGGTACGGTTTATTGTTGGTCAATTTTCAGCCAGGAAATTGCCGACTATATTGGTTTTTCAAAAGGAGCGACGGAATGGGCGTTCAGTTTTGCGATATTTTTCTTAGGAATGTCTGCGGCGTTTCTTGGCAATGTTGTTGAGAAGGATATCCATAAGTCCTCTTTGATTGCGGCGATTTGTTTTGCCGCAGGTATGGCGGGAACCGGATTTTTCATCTATTACGGCGGTCAGAATCCGGGCAGCATGGTTTCTTTGATAGGAATTTACATATGTTATGGTCTGATTATGGGAATCGGTCTGGGAACCGGATATTTGTCCCCAGTTAAGACGCTGATGCTTTGGTTTAAGGATAGAAAAGGTCTGGCGACAGGACTTGCCGTAGCGGGATTTGGCGCGGCGAAGGCAATCGCAAGTCCGATTATGCAGTCGATGCTGGATGGTCTGGGCGATGGCGGCATTTATAAGATGTTTCTCATTCTTGCAGTCGTGTATTTCATTATGATGTTTATAGGGCATTTGCTGTTAAAGAAACCGGACGACTGGCATGAGCCGCAGTCCAAAGACGAGAGCCAGAGCATTATGGCAGTATTAAAGACGAAACCTATGACAAATTATATCGGCATCTGGCTGATGTTCTACATCAATATCACCTGCGGTCTGGCGCTGATTTCGCAGGAAAAGATGATTGTCAAATGTATCGGTCTGGCAAGTTTTGCAGGGATTATTTCTACCGTATCCGCTATTTTTAATGCGGGCGGGCGTCTTGGATTTTCTGCATGGGCGGATACAATGAAAGACAGGAATACGATTTATAAGCTGATTTTTGTACTTTCCATTGTCTTTACAGGAATTGTGCTTCTGACGAGCGGCATTAAAAACGGGGAAGGCAATACGCTGTTGATTGTGCTTGTTTTAGGGCTGATTTTCGTAGTCAACGCCGGATACGGCGGCGGTTTTTCCAATGTGCCGACCTTATTGTCTGACCATTACGGGATGGGCAATATCAGCGCTATCCACGGAATCACGCTTTCTGCATGGGCATTCGCGGGACTGACCGGAAATCAGATGGCGACATGGATTGTCAATACGTTTGGCGCAGAAGAGGAAATCGAACATTTGTTGTCCGACGGAAGTGTAGAAATGATTGCGGTAAATCCCACCGGATATCAATGTGTATTGTATGCAACTATCGCGCTTTATATCATAGCCTTGGTTATTTCGTTAGTCCTGGTAAAACCTACGGATAAAGCGAAAGCCTAAGGGCGGAAAAACAAAATATCTCATAAGCCGGGCGGGATAACTGTCCGGCTTTTCATAAAGGTGAAATATTTAGGTAATTGCGAAACTATGATTTTACAGCCGTCCGTTGTACAGAATATACAATCCAACGCAGGCCCGCTTTCGCTACGGTTCAAACGCAGCGGTACATAAGATGCCAAAATACGGCATCT
>JAMPHJ010000180.1 GCA_023663465.1 Muribaculaceae bacterium
TCCATCGTATCCGCAGGACGGGGCGCGCCGGCAAAACCGGGCGTTCTTTCACGCTGGCAGCCGGCAGGGAAGTATATAAACTGCGGGATATCGAGCGAATCTGTCACACGAAAATCAAAGAGAGAAAAATTCCATCCGCTGCGGATGTTATGGCGAAGAAGGCGGATAAGATTTTAAAAGAGGCGGAAGCAGTGATTGACACCCAGGATATCGGCAGGGCGATACTGTATCTGGAAGAGCGCGGCGCGTCTGGGGAATACAGCATGTTGCAATATGCCGCCGCTTTTATGAAAATGAAATTAGGCGACGATATTCAAGACATCAAACAGGAACATTTCCGTCTGGACGGGGGCTCCCGCGGCAGAAAAGGACGCAGCGGCAGTAAAGACAGAGCCGAAGGCGAAAGATTTAGCAGAGGAAAATCTGATAGGGACAGGTCTGACAGGGATAAATCTGGCAGAGGAAAATCTGATAGGGATAAATCTGGCAGGGACAAGTCCGATAGAGGGTGGTCTGATAGGGATAAATCTGGCAGGGGCAGGTCTGACAGAGACAGGTTTGAGAAGCCTTATGACAGAAAGGAAGCAAACAGAAATAATATGTACGCAGCTTTCCGCATCAGGACGAAGAAGCAGGACAAAAAATCGAAATAATTAAAAGGAAAATAATTAGAATCGGAAAATAATTGAAAAATTGCAACAGCAAAAATACGAAGGAATTTTTGAAATGAGTCAGACAGATCATCTAAAAATGCGTTATGCCGTGTACTGTCGTGTTTTTGTGGCGGAACTGTTGGCAATCTTTGTCGTCTTTCTGCCTTATTTGGCAGATTACTATCTTTTACAGCCGCAATCCACGCTGCTTGACTATTTTGCACAAAATTCCGTTGACAGATATTATAGTTTTGAGATAATCATTGCCACTCTGGCAGTCGCCGCCATATGGTGTATCAGCGGACGGCTGGGAGTGGCTATGCTTGTTTTGTCGATGGTGTTTCTGCTGTTATCTTATGCCGGCAGCATCAAGTATGCCGCCCTGGGTGAGCTTTTTTGTCTCAGCGATTTGAGGCTGACGGAAGCGGCGGGCATTGCAACGCGTTATCTTCGTCTGAATTACGCCCCGAAGCAGCTTATGGTCGTGACTGCCATACTGTTTCTCTGCGCCGGCGGCTTTATATCAGACTTCCTTTGCAGAAAATATCCGCTTGGTAGAAGGTATGACAAAAGGCGCAGAAAAATTGTTTATGGATTGCGGATTTTCTCAGGCTGTATTTGTCTGGCGGCAGCGTTTTTCTATGGAACCTATTTTATCGAAAGCGAATATAGCATGGAAGCCGTGGATAATGCTTTTGTGTCGGGCATCGGAAACGATAGGTATGTCCTTTATTATTTTTTGAAAAATGACAGGATATCCCATATTGATATGGCGCATGTCGGGGACAGTTATCGCTTTTTTCTGGATAAGCAGACTGCGGATGGGGAAGCGTCCGAAAATACGCAGTTTCCCAATGTTATCGTTATCATGAATGAATCGTGGTGGAATACGGACAACATTCCCGACACAAGCGTCACTTTTTCATCAGACCCGATGGAAGCATACCGCAGACTTTCCCGGAATTGTTCATCCGGGGAACTGACCACCAATCTGTTCTGCGGTGGCACAATCGGTTCTGAAACGGAATTTCTGACCGGGCTTAACATCAAATATTTCACCTCTTTTACCGGAATCAGTACGGAAATGAGAAAACGGAAGGTTCCGTCCCTCGTTGACTATTTTCATGCCCTTGCTTACGATGCGATTGCAATCCACCCCTACGACGGCAATTTTTATGGAAGAAAAGAAATCTATGCGTCGATGGGGTTTGACAAGACGGTATTTGAGGAAGATATGGACTATACGGATATTTATTCGTCCTATATTTCCGATGAGAGCCTCATCAGGCAGATTATAAAGGAATATGAGGAAAATCAGAACGATGGGAAGTTTATCTATGCCGTGTCTATCGGAAACCATATAAGAGGGCTCGATTCTGACCATGATTTTATCGAAAATTATCCATATCCCATTTCCGTGACGCTAAATGGGGAGTTGGATGAGGAAGCCTACACGGATTTGGTAAATTACGTCAACGGAATCTATCTGGCAAATGAAGCATTTGCCCAGCTTGTCTCTTATTTTGAGCAGAGACCGGAGCCGACAGTGTTAGTAATGTATGGCGACCATATGCCCGGTTTTTCCAGGGAAGCGCTTTCGTTATTTCAGTTAGACGGTACGGAGTTGGAAAGTCTGCGCCGCCAGTATACGGTTCCCGTGTTGATGTGGAGTAATTTTGAGACAGAAAAAATGGAATTAAACGGCGAGAATATCAATTATCTCCCGCAGATAATGCTTGAATATGCAGGACTTCCCAAGACGCCTATGACACAGGTCCTCAAGTATCAGAGAGAGATTTTGAGAACAAATTCGGGCAAGATTGTGATTGACTACGATGGTCAACCGGTAGAATCCTATAACGATGAACAGATTGAGGCAATACGCCATTTTAAGGTTGTGGACTATGATATTTTATACGGTTCCAGCCCATACCGCGACAGCGTGTGGCAGCCCTATGGCGGGGATGGCATTTTCGATATGACAAGGGATTTTGCAGATTAGAGTGTCAATTCGTTTCCATGCTCTTTCAGCCATTTTCTCGCAATGCGGTAGTCGGGATAGATTGCTTCCACGGCTTGCCAGAATGCGGCGGAATGATTCATATGGGTCAGGTGACAGAGCTCGTGTACGACGACATAATCCAGGATGGAGGGCGGCGCAAGCATCAGCCGCCAGTTAAAAGAAAGCGTTCCTTTGCTGCTGCAGCTTCCCCATCTTGTTTTCTGGTCCCGGATGGTGATGCGCTGGTAGGAGCCGCCTGTTTTGGCATGGTAATAGGCGACCCTCTGGGGAATATAAGAACGCGCCGCCTCTTTATAGCGGTTTTCTAAAGCGGTTTTTTGTACGGCAGATAAATCAGAAGAGGGTCTGCTGTTTTTCTTTGCACAGATATCCAGATAGTGGGTAATAATCCAGCGGCTTTTTTCTTCCGCCATCTGCGCGATTTTCCTCTCATCCGCCCGAAGCGGCACACGAAAAATGATAGAGCCGTCTTCTTTGATGGAAATCGCATAGGTTTTCCGCTTACTTTTTAAGACGGTGTAGGGAAGGCTGTATTCCTTTCCCTGATAGGTGATTGTGAGTGTAG
>JAMPHJ010000181.1 GCA_023663465.1 Muribaculaceae bacterium
CGAGTTTGGGCGTAAGCACAAACTTGCGTGTGAAAAATTTATTTTTCACACTATGTACCGCTGCGTTTGAACCGTAGCGAGAGCGGACCTGTGTTGGATTGTATCTTCTGTGCAACGAACGGCTGCAAAATCTTAATTTCACAATCACCTTTCCATCCTCAAATCATAAAACCCATCCTCTATCCCATCTCCCCGCAGACCAATCTCCGCCTTTCCTGGCGACGACGGAAAACTCTCATATCCCGCCTGGTCCCCGGTTACCGGATAATAAAATGTAATCCCTTCTATTTCATAAGAATCCGTTTCATAGAAACCATAATCTTTCTGGCTCATCCAATACCTATTGCCTTCGTTTCGATAAGAAACCACAAACTCCCTGCCAAAAGCCACCGCCTTATAAGCAAGAAACACGCCAATGCACAAAATACCCGCTTTTTCCAGATATCCTTTCAGAGCCCGGCGCTTTTCTTTCCTGTCCAGTCCATCCAGAAACTTGGTCCACACATTTCCAAACACAACTGCTGCCGCCAGATAAACATAGACGCAGCCGTAACGGATTAACGGCGACGTAAACAGCCAGAACAGAAAACAAGAGACAATCACACCTTCCAAAAACAGCTTGTCTCCCCCACACTCCACAGAGACCGCTTCTGGTTTCCCGGATTTTCTCTGTAAGAAAAACAAGAGATACTGTCGTAAGAACAAGAGAAGCCGCAACAAAAATACAATCACTGCTGCCCCCGCTGCTAACACGAGCAGCTTGTCCATACCGCTTATTCCCCGAAACCATGCGGGCGCCCACTGATAAAAGGGCATATCATATCCGGCAACATCGCTGTATCCCCTGCCCCAGACCTGGATTTCTTTTGCATCATAATCGGCGATTCCCTGCGGAATTTTCCAGTCCACCGGGAAGAAATCTATGCTTGTAAACGGATAAACCAGCCAGCCGGATATCAGCACGTTTCGTATTAAAAAGGGCGCTCCTGTCACAATGCCGATCAAAAGATACATGGAAATCTCTTTCCACCGCTTTTCCCTAAGCAGCCACAACGCCGGTTTCAACACAAGAAGAAGGATACATGCCGCAGAAAGTTTGATTGTCATCAGATAGACGCCCAGCACGCATAACATCGCGAAGGGAAAAATTTCCTTCTGCCCCTCTTCCAGCAAATCCATCCATCGGATAATCAGATAGAACGCCGTTAGTACCATGAAATAATCTGACGCAGGCGAAACCATTTCATCATAGATAATCAAAAGATAATAAATCCCCGCCACCCTGGCAAAATCAGAAGGTTTCAGATACTTTCTCCGAAACAGACTCATCCCTTCCAGACAGACCATAGCAAGTAAAAACGCCAGAAATCCCGCCGCACAATGATACGACTGCCCGCCTAAAAAAGCCATGCTATACAAAGCGGACAATGCAAACGCCGCGCTATTATATGCCAGTCTGCAATGCAGATTCCCCAGCCCTTTTACCACGCCGTACTCTTCTATCCAGCGGATACTCTGGGCATGATACAAATCCGTATCATAATGGATAATTCCCCTGGACGTTCCATATGCATAAAGCAAAAATAAAAACAGCCAGACAATACACCATCCATACCGGCTCTGTCCTCTATCCCGCCATTTCTGCACAACCCGCTGCCAGTCCTCATGCAGCTTTTTCCTGTATCCCCAGACAATCAACAGACAGATACCTGACAAAAGCAGATTGGCAGCCGCCCCCACTGGCGCAAACAGGCTGAATATCTGCGCATAAACGGTGGTTCCCGCCAGACCGCACATGAGATAAGCGTCCCATTTACGCACCCGGTAAGAACACAATCCGGCAGTAAACGTCAAAATCCCATACCCGCATATAAAAGTCGTTCCCACCATATAGAGCCATATCAGAATAACAGACAGCATACCAATAACCATGCTCCCTTCTCAGCCTGCGAATTTTAAATTCTACTTCTCACTTTTTTTCTGTTTTTTATTTTTATACTCTTTACAGCTCATCCCAGCGATTTCCTTCAAATCGGCGTCCATCATCATGGAAACCAGCGCCTTGAAATCCACTTTCCGTTTCCATCCCAGCTCTCTTTCCGCCTTCTCGCAATTGCCCCACAGAAATTCCACTTCCGCCGGACGGTAAAATTCCGGGTTGACGTCTACCAACAATTTTCCCGTCTCTGCATCGTAGCCTTTTTCATTGACGCCGCTTCCTTCCCAACGGATATGAATGCCCAGCTCTCCAAAAGCCGCCTCTACAAATTCCCTCACCGTATGCGTCTCATTCGTGGCAAGCACATAATCATCCGGCTTGTTCTGCTGCAGCATCAGCCACATGCCCTCTACATAATCGCCGGCAAATCCCCAGTCTCTTTTGGCATTCATATTGCCCAGCGAAAGTTTTTCCTTCTTTCCTGCGACAATGTTTGCAATAGCCAGCGTGATTTTTCTCGTAACGAAATTTTCCCCTCTTCGCGGCGACTCATGGTTGAATAAAATGCCATTGCAGGCATACATATTATAAGATTCCCGGTAATTGACCGTAATCCAGTAAGAGTATAATTTTGCCGCGCCATAGGGACTCTTCGGGTAAAAAGGCGTCGTCTCGCTCTGGGGCGCCGTCTCTGGAATCCCGCCGAACAATTCCGATGTAGAAGCCTGATAATACCGACAGTTCCCGCCGTTGACACGAATCGCCTCTAACAGTTTCAGCGTGCTGACCCCGGTCGCTTCCGCCGTATATTCCGGTACCTCAAAAGACACGCCCACATGGGACTGTGCCGCTAAGTTATAAACTTCCGTCGGACGGATTTCCGCAATCAGACGCATCAGGTTGCTGGAATCCGTTGTATCTGCAAAATGCAGGAAAAATTTTACCTTATTATAATCCGACTGTAAAATGTGGTCGATTCTCGCCGTATTTTTAATACTATGTCTGCGGGTCAGTCCGTGCACCTCATATCCTTTGTCCAGCAAAAACTCCGCCAGATAAGAGCCGTCCTGCCCTGTAATTCCTGTTATCAACGCTACTTTTTTCATATCTGTAACCCTTCCTTTCTATGTGAACCGTAACATTTTGCTATTCCATATGGGAGTATACTATTGTATAATATTAGTATCAACATATAATATTGCCTCAAAATGGTAAATTATTGCTATCTCTCTAC
>JAMPHJ010000182.1 GCA_023663465.1 Muribaculaceae bacterium
CTCCGCTATCCGCACACACCTGTAAGGAGTTTGCAAGTTCGTCAACTTTAATCAAGGTACCGCTGATGCTGATTTCCCCAAGTACCGCCAAACTGCTAAGCACAGGCTTCCCAAGCGCGGTTGATGCCAACGCAATCAAGGTTGGCAAAGCCAGTCTGTCAGTCATACCGATGCCTTGCAGGTCTTGGTAATTAATAATATAATCTTTGGTCGTTGTGCTTATCGCCCCGCTGATACGTCCTGCATTTGCTTTCAAGAAATTAAATGCCGTATTCGTTGCTTCCTTACGAATGAAAATCCTCTTCCTAGTTCTAAAAGAAATTTTTGCAAATGTGTAATCAATGCCTGTTCTAAATCGCTTTCATAGAAATCATCATTTGAACTCAAACCAAGAAATTCCAAAACATATGGATCACGGATAATGTCTTCTGGTTTCTTAGCAGGCTCCAACGTCTGAATTTCTGCTGCAACCTGTTCTTTCTTGTTACTGGATAATAACCTTTCGTAAAAGAAAGAATTTATCTGTCTTTCAAGTTGTCTGGTACTCCATTGCGCTTTTATTGCTTCCTGCATATAAAATTCGCGTGCATTATTATTTTCCACACGCATTAAAAATCGATAATGAGTCCAACTCAATTCGCTACGCAGTGCGTAGCCATTTGGAAAAGTTAAATAAAATTGCCGCATATTTTTCAAATTAGCAACAGTAAATCCTTTTCCAAAATCCTGTGTCATCTGTTTTGACAATTCTTTTAATAAACCTAACCCATACTCTGCTTTTTCATTACCGCCCTGTTCTTCAATGATTGATTTTCCTATATTCCAACAGGCTTCTACCATTGCAAAATTAGCCCGTCCTCTCATTATATCTTCGCCAAAATCTGCATTTTCTGTCCATCCGGCGCAGTCTGAACTTTCTCATAATTCACTTTCACGCCATCATCAAGGGCGATATTAATACGCACAAGTGCCAAATGAGCGACTTTCGCATCATATTCTTTCGTTTCCTTAATTTGCTTTTGCAGTTTTTCCTTTCGTCTTGTTGCTGTGGAAATCTCTTTATTATCCTTACTATTATCCATGATTTCCTGCATACGCTCAATTTCTTTATCGTATATTCTCTGCATACGATGTAAGTATTCTACAGACATATTACCGATGGTATCCTCATTCCAACGGTGCATATAGTAAAGTGCTTTAAATCCATTGTACCACACTTTCCCCGTGCTTCTACTTAGAGTTTAACTTTCTAAATCCCAATTCACCCTGTTACACGAAAGCACATATAACACCAATAGATACCTCTAAAGCCATGTGGATGAGTAAGACAAAAGAAGGATAAAAAAGAACCCTGTAGGAACAGCCAATCCCTACAAGGTTCTAATTTTTATATTTTCAACATCCCATGATTACTCACCTGTCATTTATCGCCGCCTGTGCCGCTGCCAGTCTTGCAATCGGTACTCTGAACGGTGAACAGGACACATAGGTCAGACCAACTTTGTGACAGAACTCCACGGAAGAAGGATCTCCGCCGTGTTCGCCGCAGATACCGAGTTTGATATCCGGGCGGGTTGCGCGACCTTTTTCTGCCGCCATCTGCACTAACTGACCTACACCGCTCTGGTCCAGTCTTGCGAACGGGTCAGACTCATAAATCTTATTCTTATAGTAATCCCCTAAGAATTTGCCGGCGTCGTCGCGGGAAAAGCCAAAGGTCATCTGCGTTAAGTCATTGGTTCCGAATGAGAAGAACTCTGCTTCTTCTGCAATCTCGTTAGCAAGAAGCGCTGCTCTCGGAATCTCAATCATCGTACCGACATGATATTGAATATCTGAATTTTTCTCTTTCTTTACCTGCTCGGCTACTTCAACAACCACATTTTTCACAAATTTTAATTCTTTCTTTTCGCCGACAAGCGGAATCATGATTTCTGGAACGATATCAAAGCCTTTTTCTTCTTTGACCTCAATCGCTGCTTCCATAACAGCTCTCGTCTGCATCTTGGCGATTTCCGGATAGGTAACGGCAAGACGACAGCCACGGTGTCCCATCATCGGGTTAAACTCATGCAGGGAATCGCAGATTTCCTGTACTTCTTCCGCAGTCATCATCATTTCTACCGCCAAATCGTCGATATCGTCTTTTTCCGTCGGTACGAACTCATGCAGCGGCGGGTCTAAGAAACGAATTGTAACCGGTCTGCCTTCCATCACTTCATACAATGCCTTGAAATCACCTTTCTGGAAAGGAATCAGCGCGTTCAATGCTTTTTCTCTCTGCTCCACGGTTCTTGCCAGAATCATCTGACGAATCTTCGGGATTCTGTCAGGGTCGAAGAACATATGTTCTGTACGGCATAAACCGATGCCCTCTGCGCCATATTTAACGGCATTCGCCGCGTCCGCGGGTGTATCTGCATTGGTGCGGACCTGTAACTTACGGTATTGGTCAGCCCATCCCATAATCCGTCCGAAATTACCGCTTACAGAAGCTTCCACGGTCTTAATGTCGCCTTTATAAATTTTGCCAGTAGAACCATCTAAGGAAATATAATCCCCTTCATGGAAGACTTCGCCGCCCAGCTCGAATACTTTATCCTGCTCGTTAATCGCGATTTCACCGCATCCCGATACACACGCCGTACCCATGCCGCGCGCTACAACGGCTGCGTGACTTGTCATACCGCCGCGCACTGTCAAAATACCTTCCGCCGCATGCATCCCTTCAATATCTTCCGGCGATGTTTCCAGACGAACCAATACGACTCTCTCGCCTTTTTCATGAGCAGCTTTGGCATCTTCTGCAGTAAAATAAACTTTTCCTGCGGCTGCGCCCGGTGATGCCGGAAGCGCCTGTCCGATAACCTGACCTGCCTTTAAAGCGTCCACGTCGAAGGTAGGATGAAGCAGCTGGTCTAAAGATTTTGCTTCAATTCTAAGTACCGCTTCTTCCGGTGTGATTTTCCCTTCATCCACAAGGTCACAGGCAATCTGGATTGCCGCCGGCGCGGTTCTCTTCCCGTTACGGGTCTGTAAGAAAAATAATTTGCCGTCCTCAATCGTAAACTCCATATCCTGCATGTCGCGGTAGTGATTTTCCAGCTTAT
>JAMPHJ010000018.1 GCA_023663465.1 Muribaculaceae bacterium
GACGCAAAGCGGCTTTTGAGCTTAGTACCGCTGCGTTTTTCACGGAGCGAGAGCGTGCCTTCGCGGGATTTCTATCTGCTCTGCCACCTCAATATTTACATGCTGACTGAAAATTGATTTCCATGACCCTGCTGCCCCCCATATTGACGAAAACCCCACCCACCCATTATAATTAGAAAGAATTACAGTATATTCCCCAAAAATGAAAGGCAATTTTTCTCATGAACAACAAATCCTTCGACGAAAAAAGAATCGCCACCGGATATGCAAAAGACCGACCTTTTCTACATAAACTGGTAATAGAGCGGCTAAAAAAAGACTGCTCCATAAACACCCTCTTCCAGAACGGACTGGACGTAGGCTGCGGTGCGGGTCTCTCTACGAAAGCGCTGCGCCTTCTAAGCGATAAAGTCACTGGGACGGATATTTCCCCAGAAATGATTAAACTATGCAAACAGCTCTATCCCGATTCCGGCTTTACTTTCTATACGGCGAAGGCAGAAGAAACCCGGATACCGGATACCCCGTATGACATTGTGACTGCTGCCGGCGTCGTCAACTGGGTGGATAAAGATGCTTTTCTGCAAAATATGATACAGGTTACGTCCGATAATGCGCTCCTCGTGATATATGATTTCTGGATATCGGACAAAATGATAGGAAGCGAGACCTATACCCAATGGTATAACGAACAATACCTTCCGCTTTTCCCGAAACCGCCAAGGCAGGAAAACATATGGACCGCGCAGGATCTCCCTACAGGCTTACAAATGAAGGGACAGGTTTCTTATCAATTACAATATCCGTTTGAAAAAGAATCCTTCATCCGCTTTATGATGATTCAGTCCAATGTCAACGCCCAGATTACCGCGGGCCACAAGAGCGAAGCAGAAATCTATGCCTGGATGGACAAAACACTAACCCCCATTTTCCACTCCCAGACAAAACAGCTTATCTTCGACGGCTACAGCTGGTATCTACAGAAAACTGCACTTAAATAAACATAAAAAGGAGGCTTTCCCATGAACCATTTCATCATCCCCACCAACTACCAATCCGCCCTGAATCTCCACGATACGCAGATTGGCATCAAAACCGTAAAAGACTTTTTCCAGACCCTGCTGGCGGAGCGGCTCCACCTGCTACGCGTCTCAGCGCCCCTCTTTGTAGACCCGGACTCCGGGCTGAACGACAACCTAAACGGCGTGGAGCGCCCGGTCACTTTCGGCATCAAGGAGCAGGATGATGCTCCGGCGGAAATCGTTCATTCCCTGGCTAAGTGGAAACGCTTCGCCCTGCAAAAATACGGATTTTCCTACGGGGAAGGGCTTTATACGGACATGAGCGCCATCCGTCGGGATGAACAGACCGACAATATCCATTCTATCTATGTAGACCAGTGGGATTGGGAAAAAATTATTTCCCGCGAAGAAAGAAACCTGGAATTTCTGAAAGAAACGGTACGCACCGTCTACAAAGTGCTGCGCAAAACCGAAAAATACATGGCAATCCGTTACGATTACATAGAGGAAATCCTGCCCCACGACATTTTCTTCCTTACCACGCAGGAATTGGAAGACAGGTTTCCTGACATGGCGCCGAAAGAGCGAGAATATCAAATCTGTAAAGAAAAAGGGGCTGTCTGTATCATGCAGATTGGCGACTTGCTTAAATCCGGCGAAAAACACGATGGTCGCGCCCCAGACTATGACGATTGGGCGCTGAATGCGGATATCGTGGTGTATTATCCGGTTCTGGACATCGCCCTGGAATTGTCCTCGATGGGCATCCGGGTGGACAAAGACTCTCTTTTAAGCCAGCTTGAGAAAGCGGGCTGCCCCGAAAGAGCGAACCTTCCATTTCAGAAAGCCATTCTGGAAGAAAAACTGCCACTGACTATCGGCGGCGGTATCGGTCAGTCCCGTATCTGTATGTTTTTCCTGCGAAAAGCCCATATTGGTGAAGTACAGTCTTCCCTCTGGCCCGCAGACATGATGGAAATGGCGCAGGCTAATGGGATACAGTTGTTGTAAGCGCTGAACCTATTATTTAAAAAAAACGGGACTCTGCCTTAGCAGTAAGCCCCGTTTTTTCTATCTTAACATCATAAATAACACTAGTTATTGACACCTCTTTGCTACAATCGCAAACCGCCCGTCGTCCACATGATAGGCGCAGGTAGAAAGCGTCAGGAAGGTATCCCCAAATTCCGCCGTCACTCCTGTATCATATAAGGAAAGCGCTTTGATGTTCTCGTAAAAATAGTCAAATTCCTCTTCCGTATCCGCCTCATAAAACTGATAGTACTTAAATACATCATCATCCGAATTGTAAATTTGAGAACGGAATACCGATATAATCTCGTAAGTACGTTCCTCATACAGCGTATCAAAGGAAATCATGGAATGACCCGGATAAAAGCTCTCATCCAGGTACAAATCCAAATCGCCAAACATGGCTCCATCCCGCATGTTATGCCCATATATGATAAAATTGAAGCCGTTATTGATATCGGCTCTGCCCCTTACATACAGACACCCATACCTATCTTCGTTTTTATCAAAATCGTGATGCAGATAATACTCGTCATCCTCACACTGCATGACGGGATAATCGATGACCATCCCTTCTATGAATAGCCATGCCGCCAAATCACTGTTTTCTTCATAAAGTTTTTCAAAGCGTTCCAACATAACCGGTTCTTCCGGCTGCCCGGAACCTGCGGATAATAACGCTGCCATATCCGATTCCACATCGCCTGGCGATATTTCCTCTTTCAAGGGCTCCACGCCTTTTGCTATCACGTCTTCTTCTGCTGCAAGGACTGCTTTCAGACGTTCCTGCTTCTTCCTATGCTCTATGGATAGATAACATTCCCGCAGGGCAAGGAACAGAAAAAACGTCATGGACATAAGAAGCGCCGCTTTTAAAAGCCGATACCCTTTTTTATGCCGGGCAGACTTTCTTCTTTTCGCCGTCATATGTCTGCCAATACCATGATAGTACGCAAGCAGCAAAATGAGTGCGGCAAACGCAGACAGTCTGCGGAGCTTTCCGCCCTGTTTCGCCCAGCCGGTTATACGGAAACATAATTCTTCTTTTTTCTTTTCCGTCATTCTGCATCCGCCCGCTTTTCTAAAATATTCATCGTTATTTATTCCTCATAAATCTGTAACCATTCCATCCTTACCTGTTTCCCGATACTGTGATAATAGACCAGAAGCAGGACAAGTGCGGCAAGCGCAGGTATCCTGCGGAGCTTCCTGCCCTGTTTTGCCCAGCCGATTATGCGGGCAACCAGCTCGTTCTTCTTTTCTTCCGTCATTCCATGTCTGCCCGCAAACAGGAGCATCAGATAAGAGGCGCCCTCGATAAAAGCAATTGTTGCATACAGCTCAAAATGCATGGGCTGACCGGTTCTTGGCTCGGAGTCCTTCTGACTTTGGGAAACCACTTTCATCTGAATCGGATGGATGTCCGTATCATCGTCCACTACCTGCTCCGGGTAGTTTTCGACCTGCCTGTCTGCATATACAAGCGCATAGGTAGAAAACCTATCCGTATCTATGGTAATCGTACTGTCATCCGAATCCATATCCTGTAAAATAACGGCATTCCCATTATGTACCCTGATGATTGCAAACTTTCTGGGCGTCTGGGTATTGCTTTTCCTGAATTTCTTGGGCACTTCAATGGTCAGTCTTATCTTGTCGTCTGTCTCCCTAATCTGAATCCTGTCTGCATTCATTTCCTTATACAGATTCACATCAAAATACTGCCCTGATTTATAAGATGCTATCTTGGAAGCAACAGCCACTTTATCGGCGTCGCTGACTGTATTGTCCGCATCCTCTACGGTAAGGACAATCTCGATATCCACTCCATTTCCTACCGCATGCATATCTTCCTCTTCCAATGCCGCCAATGCCAGCGCGGGCAGCCTCATGGAAATTACTGTCTGGGGCGCATTTTTACCGCATTCTTCGCGTTTGGTTATTTTCCCGCGTTTGATTGATTCCGTTTCACTATAACCACAGACAATGCAGGAACGATGTCTAGCGCCATCTTTCGTTTCCGTTGCATCCTCATCCGTTTCCCACTCCCCGAATTCATGAAAATCACTATCCATCTTCGTATTGCAGACAGCACATTCATGCCAATGCTCAATGGGATTGATACACCACTCATCCTTCATGCTATGCCCATTTGCAGGAATGACTTCCCGCTCTGTCGCACCGCAGGTTAAGCAGTATCTGGTCTTATAGCCTTCCGTGATGCAGTCCACGTCCTGCTCTATCGTATATTCACTCCATACATGGGTATGACCAGTATCCGCAGTTCTCTTCAAATCAAAATAGGCATATCCATGTACAGTAGATTCGTAAGAAGAACCTATAATCGTCTGTCTCACAGTATAGCGTCCCCCAGACCATTGCGATGCATCTTCCCCCACAAGGAAGGATGGGACAGCGCTATCAGAGGCCGACATTTCAATCAGATAAACCGAACCGTTGGGTTTGATAATCTCATACTTTACCTTATAACCGTCCTTACTCTCATAATAGTACGCAATATCGTCTATGATTTCAATCCGGTAACCTCCCCCGGTAAGGGAATCTTCCGATAATGTCCTGACCTGCCCGCCATCTGCTGCAGATTTCAGCCAGATATTGCCCACTGCCTGTTTCGGGTCTGCGTTGGTAAGCCCTTCTTCATTTTCATCCGACTGTAGTTTGTGCTGCAGATAGGTGGTAGATTGTTGCCCGATATAGGCAGCAATCGCCGCTGCAAGTTCATTCACATCCAGAAGCCCCTCGTTTTTCATCTCGTATAGATTAGAACCTGCCACACCGCTTTTCCCAAGGTATGGCGCAAACAGCGTTTCCCTGTCCGTAATCAGCGCAACGCCTTCCACCTGCATCAGTTTCAGATACTCCTGATACAGCCCCGTCTCAACGCCTTCATTATTATAGTCCTTGTCAGATGTGCCAAAAAGATTCAGAAAATACTTCTGCGTTCCTTCCTGCGTATAATCAGCCATCTCTAACGGCTGGAGCATATTTTCATTTCCCTGCGTAGGATTCGTATAATACATGTGTAAATTAGAATAGGTAAAGCTGCTGGCTCTGGCACAATTGTGGCCAGAAGTTGTATACGCCACCAACGGACCAAAACCGTTATAACCGCTGTCTTCCACGTCCACAGACAGATATCGTGATTCCTCTCCACTAAAATCCGTAGTCCCATCCTTCGGCTTTTGCCAGATTTCGATTTTTTTGGGCGAAACTTTAATCTGGACGCTCATCTCCTTGTCCCATTTTTCAAAAAAATTGCTGCCATATGCACTCTGTAACTCAATTGTTCCCAGCTTGCCTAGTGCCGACTTTAAATCCCAGGTTCCACCATGTAGTTGCTCGACATCAATTCCGCCCTCTTCGTCGTCAACTCCATCTAACTTATAAATATACAGATTAGTAGGATTAGCCCCAGGGGTAGTAGAAGAACTTCCATAATAATAAAAAATGAGATAACCGTACAACCTGCCAGCTTCCACACCAGCATTTACTAAAAATCCGGTTCCCGCCAGTGCATGGGAAATTACATTGGTAGAATCGATATCATAGTTTACTACCTTTTCGCCATTCGATTGTGGATTATAATACATAAAATCTACATATGCCGGGTCGCCATATCCCACAAATGTCATATCCGTACTTCCTGCCGGATTATAAATATGCTCCCGAAACTGGGCTAAACTTTTTACCCCAAGATACAGATAATCCTCTCTATCCAGCCACTCGGCAATTGTATAAACCGCTTCTCCGGTATGTTGAGAATAGTACGTTTCCGTACATGAATAATACTTTCTCCTCGGATTGTTCCCATATACATTAAACCAGTTTTGCGGTATTTCACTATCAGGTACCTTTTCACTTCCCCAGCAGCCTTCCGCCGTATCATAGTGGTCATACACATACCAATCACGCAAATCTGTCGTATCTACCTGTGCTCTTTTCGGTATTACCGAATATCCATAGGCAGACTCAAGTTTATTCGTAAGCGCTTCCAGAAACTCATCACTATACCCGCTTTCCTCGGCAGCGCTGATATAAATCTCGACCTTATCATCATGCCTGTCCAACTCATTATCCGTTGTTGACTCTAATTGCATCAATTCCGGTTCTCCCTCGGAATCTTCCATCTGCTCCTGCATACAAATCAGGATTGCCTCTCTGCAGAAATAGAATCCATCCCTTTCTATGTCGATAGAGGAATCATAATAGATGGTACTTCCATTGGAAGCATATAAATCCGCTCCATAGCCGGAACCTTCCGCCACGCTGTTTTCCTGAATGACGTCCGCATAGAGATAAAGCAGCGCGCCATCCGCCAGATAAACGCCGCCTCCGAACTCGTCCGCAAAATTCCCGGTAACCAGCGCATTTTCCGTTACCCTCAGTTCGCCGTATACCTGTATGCCGCCCCCAAAGTCACTGACTATCACTTCCACTTTCCCGTCTGCATCGTAACGATAAGTACCGTAGTTTTTATTATTCTTGATGAACGCTCCTTCTCCCAAAATCAGACTGCCATGGTCAATGATTGCCGGAGCGCCCGCACGGTTCCCGGAAGTCTGCCCATCCACACAGATATCACGAAGCATCAGCGTTCCGTAATGCTCCTTGGTATAATCCTCACCGCCCAGAGAAAGCATGGTTCCCAGAAAAGCGCCGTCTTCCCCCGTTCCTCTCTTCAAGGAAAAGCCGTTTCCATCCAGTACCGTATTCGCAGACATCGGCACAGTCAACGTAGAAGTCAAGGAAATATCCGCCGCCAAGGTAATCTCAGACTCCCCCGCTAAAAGGGCGGCTTCCAGTTCCTCCTGCGTATCGATAATGCCGTCGCCCACCTTTTTCTGTTCTTCTTCAAAGCTCACCGTAATAACCGGAATGTCATCCGCCTCGTAAGCATAAGCGGCTTCATCCCATCCTGGCAGGAAACGATAGCTTTCTAACTCCGTATTATCATAGTCCTCATCGCATTCCCAGCTTACAGGCACTTCCAGCTCCTGCAAAGCAGTTTCCGCTGTTTCCTTTTCTTCCGTATGCAAATAAGCCTGTGCATACGCCTTTAGCAGCGCGGGCATCTTTAGAGTCACTTCCGCTAGTGTCCCTTTTTCCTCCAATATCATATGGGAATCTGTCTCTGCAAGCGGCTCGAAACTGGAAAGAATGATTGCACCGTCAGGCGTCCTGACAAACTGAAACTCTTCCGTAGTTTCCGTCTCTTCTGGATTTTCGTCTTCCTTATCCTCTTCCTCTTTTTCATCCTCGTCGTCAGAATCTCCTGACTCTTTCGGGGTTTCGTCTTCCTCTTTATCAGGCTCTTCCCCGTTATCTATATCGCCCGAATTATCCGTTTCTCCATTATTGGTATTCCCTAAGTTTCCTGTATCCCCTGAGCCTTCTCCGTCTTCCTTATCTTCCGGGTTTTCTGTATTTCCTGAGTCTTCCCCACCTTCCTTATCCTCTGGGTTTCCCTCATTTCCTGAGCCTTCTCCGTCTTCCTTATCCTCCGAGGTTCCCGGATTTCCTGAACCTTATCCATTTCCCTTATCTTCTGGGCTTTCTGTATTTCCTGAACCTTCTCCATCTTCCTTATCCTCTGGGGTTCCCGGATTTCCCGAACCTTCCCCGCCTTCCTTATTCTCAGGGTTTTCCATGCCCCCTTCGCCTCCATTAAATTCAGCGGAAGTATCCCCAGTCTGTCCTTCTTCTGTAATCCTCTCTGTATTTTCCCATACTGCCCCGCTTCCCACAGCCGTCTCTTTCGCCTGTACCTGAGCACAATCAATAGAGGTGAACAGCAAAACAACACTCAGAAAGACAGCCAGATAAGACTTTGCATTCATCTTCCGCCCTTTTTTAACATTCTTAGTATTGATATCCTTGACATTTCTCTGTAAATCCATCGTTTCATCCCCTACCCATTACCTATCATTACAATACTATGGTAATCATATCATATCTTGCAAAATGTTTCCATTAATCTTTATCTAACCAGCACGGAAGCACGGAAAATACACAGAAAACGAAAAGAAACCATAAAAAAGAAAACCCGCGATTGCCAATCCAAAACAACCGCAAGGTTTTCCCCATTTTTTCTCATCTGTTAACAGATTTATTACAGTTTTATTGAATATACAAATTCGTATACCCCATCAAACTCTCATCCACTTCCCTCGCACATTCCCGGCCCTGTCTGATTGCCTTGACGACCAGGGACTGTCCGGTATGCATATCACCTGTTACGAATACATTGTCTGCCGACGTCTTAAAGGCGCCCGCTCCCGTTTTCACATTGGTCCTTGCATCAAGCTCCACTTTAAACGCATCGGTCACATATTTCTGGCTTCCCAGAAATCCTGCTGCAATCAACACGATATCCGCATCTAACACCCGTTCGGAACCCGCCGCTTCCTTGCTGTTCATGCGCCCTGTCGCGGCGTCTTTTTCCCAGCACAATCCGACGATTTTAACTGCCTTTAAATTTCCCTCTTTGTCTTTGATAAATTCTTTGACGGTGGACTCATAGATACGAGGGTCATGACCGTATACGGCAATCGCTTCCTCCTGGCCATAGTCCGTCTTGCAGACTTTCGGCCATTCCGGCCAGGGATTGTCTTCTGCTCTGACGTCCGGCGCTTTCGGCATCATCTCTATCTGGGTGACGGATTTGGCGCCGTGGCGGATTGTGGTGCCTACACAGTCGTTGCCGGTATCGCCGCCGCCGATAATCACCACATGTTTGCCCTTTGTATCGATGTATTTCTTATCCTGAAAACCGGAATCCAGAAGGCTTTTCGTGTTCCTGCCAAGGAAATCCACCGCGAAATAAATACCTTTGGCATCTCTGCCGGGCGCGGTAATATCCCTCGGATTGGAAGCGCCGCAGGCTAAAACCACACGGTCAAACTCTTTTAAAAGTTTTTCCGCTTTCATGCCTTTTCCTACATCCGTATTAATAACAAACGTTATTCCTTCCTCTTTCATGACGTCTATTTTCCTGTCAATCACGGATTTTTCCAGCTTCATATTCGGAATACCGTACATCAGCAGACCGCCAATTCTATCAGAGCGTTCAAATACTGTAACAAGATGTCCTCTTTTATTCAGTTGATCCGCCACCGCAAGACCGGAAGGTCCGCTGCCCACGACGGCTACCGTTTTCCCGGTTCTCGTCTTCGGGGGTTTTGCCGCCGCATAGCCTTTTTCATAAGCATTCTCGATAATTGCATACTCGTTTTCCTTCGTCGCCACCGGCTCCCCTGTCAGATTGCAGGTGCATGCCGCTTCACAGAGCGCGGGACAGACCCTCGACGTAAATTCCGGGAAGTTATTCGTCTTATGAAGGCGGTAATACGCCTGTTCCCAGTTTCCCGTGTAAACCAAATCATTCCACTCCGGCACCAGATTGTGCAGCGGGCAGCCAGAAGTCATGCCGCATAAGGTCATGCCGGACTGGCAGAACGGCACGCCGCAGTCCATACAGCGCGCGCCCTGCAGCTGCTGTTCTTCCATGGAAAGGTGTTCGTGAAACTCTTTAAAATTTTTTATACGCTGTTTCGGGCTCGTCGCAGCGGAAACTTTGCGCTCATAATCCAAAAATCCTGTAGGTTTTCCCATTTTTATATCCTGCCTTTCTCTCTCAACCTAATGTACGTTGGCGTAAAATGCTTCGATTTGCGCCTGTTCCGCACTCAGACCTTTTTCTTCCATCTGCACAATTAATTTCAACATACGCTCATAATCGTGAGGAATAATCTTCTTGAATTTCGGCAGATATTCCCCGAAATTATCCAGAATTTCCTTGCCTTTTACGGAATTGGTATATGCCACATGCTCCTTAATCATCTGCTTTAAATCCAAAACGTCATATTTGGAAGTAATCTCATAAGAAGATACCATCTCTTTGTTAATCTTTGTATACAAATCGTTGTGTTCATCCAGGACATAAGCGATACCGCCGCTCATACCCGCCGCAAAATTCTTGCCGGTCCGTCCAAGTACTACCACGCGCCCGCCGGTCATATATTCGCAGCCATGCTCCCCGACGCCTTCCACGACCGCTACCGCGCCGGAATTGCGGACGCAGAAACGCTCGCCTGCCACACCGTTGATGAAGGCTTTCCCGGACGTCGCCCCATAGAGCGCCACGTTTCCGATGATAATGTTTTCGTCCTGTCTGAATTTAGAGCCTTTCGGCGGATAAACAATCAGCTTGCCGCCGGAAAGTCCTTTGCCAAAATAGTCGTTGGAATCGCCAATCAGCTCCAGCGTCAGTCCTTTCGGAATGAACGCGCCGAAACTCTGACCGCCGGAACCGTTACAGAGAATACGGTAGGTATCTTCCGGCAAGGCGCTGCCAAAGCGTCTGGTAATCTCGGAACCGAGTATCGTGCCAAAAGTCCTGTCCGTATTGGATACATCCACTTCCAGACTCCTCTTGCTTCCTTTTTCCATCGCTCCCGTAAGCTGTTTCAACAACACTTTCTCATCCAGCGTCTTTTCCAGCGCAAAGTCATAGACCTGTTTGGGGTCAAAAATGACTTTTTCCTTGCTCTTCTCATAAGGATTGGAAAGAATCTGGCTCAAATCTATCTTCCTTAGCTTCTCGGACAAGTTTTCCTTCATTTTCAGTAAATCCGTCCGTCCGACCAGTTCATCCACGCTGCGGACGCCCAGCGCAGCCATATATTCCCGCAGTTCCTGCGCAATAAATCTCATGAAGTTCTCTACATATTCCGGTTTGCCCCTAAACCGTTTGCGAAGCTCCGGGTTCTGCGTCGCCACGCCCACCGGACAGGTATCTAAGTTGCAGACTCTCATCATGACGCAGCCCATCGTCACAAGCGGCGCCGTTGCAAATCCGAACTCTTCCGCGCCAAGTATCGCCGCAATCGCCACATCTCTGCCGCTCATCAGTTTCCCATCCGTCTCGATGCGGACTTTGTTGCGCAGCCCGTTCTGGATTAAGGTCTGATGCGTTTCCGCCAGTCCCAGCTCCCACGGAAGTCCCGCGTTGTGGATGGAATTGCGCGGCGCGGCGCCGGTTCCGCCGTCATAACCGGACACAAGGATGACTTGCGCTCCTGCCTTGGCAACGCCCGCCGCTACCGTACCAACGCCCGCCTCGGAAACAAGTTTCACGGAAATACGCGCTCTCGTGTTGGCATTTTTCAAATCGTAAATCAACTGCGCCAAGTCCTCAATCGAGTAAATGTCATGGTGCGGCGGCGGTGAAATCAAGCTGACGCCCGGTGTGGAATGCCTTGTTTTCGCAATCCAGGGGTAAACTTTTCCGCCTGGAAGATGCCCGCCCTCGCCGGGCTTCGCTCCCTGCGCCATCTTAATCTGGATTTCCTGTGCACTGTTTAGGTATTCGCTCGTCACGCCGAATCGTCCGCTCGCCACCTGCTTGATGGCGGAACATCTGTTGACGCCGTCTTCGCCGGGTCTCAACCTTTCTTCATCCTCGCCGCCTTCCCCGGAATTGGATTTACCGTGCAGACGGTTCATCGCAATCGCCAAGGTCTCATGTGCCTCTTTGGAAATGGAACCATAGGACATCGCGCCTGTCTTAAATCTTGTGACAATACTGTCAACTGCCTCAACTTCCTCTATTGGCACGGGTTTCTTCGCATAATTGAAATCCATCAGCCCGCGCAGCGTCTTAATGCTCTCTTCATTATTGACCGCTTTGGTATATTGTTTGAATAATTCGTAATCTCCCCGTTTCGTTGACTCCTGTAGTAAATGTATCGTTTCCGGGTTGTAAAGATGCTCATCCGCACCGCTTCTCATCTGGTGATGTCCAGCGGTATCCAGCTCCAAATCCGTGGATAGACCAAGTGGGTCAAAAGCCATAGAGTGCAAGGTGTCCACTTCTTTTTCAATATCCTTCAGCGTAATGCCTCCCACGCGGCATACCGTATTGGTAAAGTATTTATTGATGACTTCTTTGTCAATGCCGATTGCTTCAAAAATCTTAGAACCCTGATAGGATTGAATCGTGGAAATACCCATTTTAGAAGCAATCTTCACGATACCATGCAAAATGGCGTCGTTATAATCGTTTACCGCCGCATAATAATCTTTATCCAGCATATGATTCTCAATCAGCTCCTTGATGCTGTCCTGTGCCAGATAAGGATTGATTGCGGAAGCGCCGAATCCCAACAAAGTTGCAAAATGATGCACTTCCCTGGGTTCCGCCGATTCCAGGATAATCGCTACACTTGTTCTTTTCTTGGTATTGACCAAATGCTGCTGTAAGGCGGATACCGCAAGCAGGGAAGGAATCGCCACACGGTTTTCATCCACGCCGCGGTCTGAGAGAATCAGGATATTGACCCCGCCCCGGAATGCCCGATCTACCTCTACGAACAGCCTGTCAATCGCTTTTTCCAGACTCGTATTTTTATAATAAGTAATCGGAACGACTTCTACTTTGAAGCCTCCTGATTTCATATTTTTAATTTTTAACAAATCCGTGCTGGTCAGAATCGGATTGTGTACTTTTAACATATTGCAGTTTTCCGGTTTTTCTTCCAGCAGATTTCCATCCGTCCCCAGATAAACTGTGGTAGAGGTGACAATTTCCTCCCGTATCGCGTCAATCGGCGGATTCGTTACCTGCGCAAACAACTGTTTAAAATAATGAAATAACGGGTGGTGTGCTTTGGACAATACCGGAATCGGCGTATCGACGCCCATCGCCGCAATCGCTTCCGAACCGTTTTTCGCCATTGGCAGAATGCTGGTTTTCAGCTCTTCATAAGTATAGCCAAACGCTTTCTGCATACGCTGTCTTTCCTCACGGGTAAATTCCTCTACCCGCTGATTCGGAATCTTTAAATCCTGCAATGCCACAAGATGCGTATCCAGCCATTCCCCGTAAGGTTTTGCCGATGCGTACTGCTCTTTTAATTCATCATCATCGATGACCCTGCCCTGCACTGTATCCACGAGAAGCATCTTGCCCGGATGCAGCCTTTCTTTCACCACAATCTTCGTCGCATCAATATCCAGAACGCCTACCTCGGAAGAAAGAATCAAGGTATCGTCGTCTGTAATCATATATCTGGAAGGACGTAGACCGTTCCGGTCAAGAACCGCTCCCATGATATCGCCGTCCGAGAAGAGAATCGAAGCCGGTCCGTCCCAAGGCTCCATCATCGTCGCATAATATTGGTAGAAATCCTTTTTCTTCTGGGACATTGTTTTGTTATTTTCCCAAGGCTCCGGTATCGTAATCATGACCGCCAGCGGCAGCGGCATACCGCTCATCACAAGAAACTCCAGCGTATTATCTAACATCGCCGAATCGGAACCGGACGCACTGATTGCCGGAAGCACTTTATGAAGATGCCCCGCCAGATGCTCTGATTCCATCGTTTCCTCCCGCGCCAGCATCTTATCCGCATTGCCCCGGATGGTATTAATTTCCCCATTATGTACCATAAAACGGTTCGGGTGCGCACGCTCCCAGCTCGGATTCGTATTCGTGGAAAAACGGGAATGTACCATCGCGATTGCCGATTCATAATCCTTATCCTGCAAATCCGGGAAAAACGTCCGCAGCTGTCCAACCAGAAACATTCCTTTATAAACAATCGTCCTGCTGGATAAAGATACGACATAGGTTACATCTGTAGACTGCTCAAACGTCCTTCGCAAGATGTAGAGCTTTCTGTCAAAGGCAAGCCCTTTTTCAATCCCCGCAGGTTTCTTCACAAACGCCTGCATAATACAGGGCATACACTCTACCGCCTTATGTCCAAGTACGCCGGGATTGATGGGCACGGTCCGCCAGCCCAGAAATTCCAGTCCCTCTTTTTCCGCAATGATTTCAAACATCTTCTTCGCCTGGTTACGCTGCAGCTCATCCTGGGGGAAGAAAAACGTGCCTACGCCGTACTCCCGCTCCCCGCCGATGTTAATTCCCAGCTCCTTCGTCACCTTCTGCATGAATTTATGCGGAATCTGCGTCAGAATCCCGACGCCGTCGCCTGTCTTTCCTTCTGCGTCTTTCCCGGCTCTATGCTCCAGATTTTCCACAATCTTCAAGGCATTTTCCACCGTCGTCCGGCTTTTGAGTCCCTTGATATTCACACATGCGCCGATACCACAGTTATCGTGTTCAAACTCCGCCCTGTACAGCGGCGCTTCCGGCGCCGTTCTCTTTGCATCAAACATGATTCTATCTCCTTCCATTGTTATCACATCGGACGCCGCGCTTTGTGGGCATCCTAATCCCATCGTACAATTTCCTATATGGATTCGGGTGTCAAAAGGCTCTTTCTCAAGTTGTTACTGACAGATTGCACAAAATGTTTCTGAAGCTGTCTTGTGAAGGAATATGGGATTTTCTTAATATTCCCATCAGTATCCAGCAATTCCGGGACATGGATGTCCCGGAAAGCCCGCACTGAGCCTGGATGGCGAATTGCGGGCAGTTGCGTCCGGTTTCCATAACGCTGCCGGAATATTTAGAAAATCCATATGACGGAGCAGACGCAAAGAAACATTTTGTGCAATCTGCCGACTACCATTTTAGAAAGCGCCTTTTGACACCCGAATCCTATATGACAAAAAAGCCGCAAAATCCCCTCCCAAGGAGCGCACCTTTGCGACTTAACTATCCATAACTATACACCTGTTTTCCCTTCTTGTAAATAAAGATTTTTTCTTAAATTGTCAGATAATATGATAATTTGTGTTTTTAACCGGAATTTTCTGTTTATTTTGTTGTGGGAAGTGAATTTATTACCAATCATAAAACAATACTACTGACACTATGATAACTACAATGATAATTCCCGTAATAATCATCGCAATGTTATCACTTTTCACTTTCCTTTGATATTCCTCTAACGCTGCAGCCGTATTAACATATCTGCCCATTTCCCTCAACAGCTTCTTATGATACAGGCATGTGTATCTGCCGGATAACGTGATGATTTCCAGCTTTGGCTTCGATGCGTTCGCAGGCTCTAATCGAAGGTCTATTTCCTCATAAAAATGTACTTCCATAATCTGTTCCCAGTTTACGCTCCAGATTAGGTTTTTCCCGACATAATATTGTAATCCTGCGCTGGAAAGCATTGCATACTGCACCGGCAGCAAGATGCCTACCAGCAAAAATATCCCTGCTATGATAATTGCAGTCGATCCCAACGATACCCCTAACATCCAATCAACATATTTCCATAACAGCGCCGAAACAGGCAGTAAAGCCACCAGAATTGATGCCGCTACGATACCCATGTACCGGTTACGGGTGATTTCAATTTTCATACTAATCCTCCATGTCAGAGCAGTTCACTGCAATTAAGGCATATTTGAGGCTCTGACTCAAATTGCCGATTGTGTCCTATACAGCCTATAAAGCCAAAAACACAACAACACGGCTGCCACCGAAAAAAAAATGCAACAGCGGGGATTCATGATTTTTTCATAGAGCGCCGGGCTGCCCGTCACTGTATAGACTGTCACATTAGCAGCTCCATGAAATAACAACGCATAGAAAAAATTTCCAAAGCATTCATAAACAAAGGCAATCAGGCAGCCCATTGCAAAACCATATATCCCCTGCACCAGATTTCCATGATATCCGCCAAAAAGCAATGCTGACAACAGAATCGCCGCCCAGACAGAACCCAGCTTTTTTATCCTATTATAAACGATGCCGCGAAACACCACTTCTTCCGCAAAAGGCGAAAGTATGCCGTAGAGAAAAAGCCCCACCGGAAAAATCACGCCGTATTGATTTTGTGCCACCTGTTGATATGTCTGGGAGCTTTCCATCATATGCATCGCGCTAAAAAGGAAATTAATTGCAAGCGAAGCCGCCGTTGCTAAAAAAATTGTAAAAAAGACGCCCACTATTTTTTCTGCTCTTTCTATTCCTTCTTTCCGCTGCAAAACTTCCCGCTTAAAAGCTGGAAGCAACGGTATGATTCCAATAAACATCGCTGCGCCGTTTAACAGAGCGTTTACCGTCGATTCAAGCTCCGCCGGCAAACTTGCTTCCCCAGAATTGTTTTGTGGCAGCGTCATATTGACTATTACAGTCAATATCAGAAGGGATAAAAAGGACACTACACTATAAATAACGATTGGTATTAATATATCGACCCATTTTGAGACTTGGTTTTTATAGAAATTCTCATACTGCTTCTCTTTCGCCATTTCCCTATTTCACTTTCCATTCTTTCCCAGTAAGAAATCCTTTAACTTTCCTACCGAATCCACAATATAATCCGCTCCCGCCTCTTCTAACTCTCCCGGCGGCGCATAACCGAAAGAAACGCCTATGCTTGCTAAATGAAACATTTGAGCACCCTGGATATCAAACTTCCTGTCACCTATCATGACAACCTGGCTATATTTATTGCCGGTTTCTTCCTTATCTTCTGTTTCTTCTTTAAATAACTGCCGTAATGCCTCCTGTATCACTTCTTCCTTCTTCGTGCGGGTTCCATCCAGTTCGCTCCCTACAATCACGTCAAAATATTCTTTGATTTCAAAATGTTGTAATATTTCCAACACATATACTGACGCTTTGCTGGACGCAACCGCCAGCTTTTTCCCCGCTGCCTTTAATTCCCCCAGCATGTCCTTTATTCCCGGATAGATTTCATTCTCATAGAGACCAACCGTCCCGAAACGCTCTCTATAGAATTTAATTGCATCAGTTATTTTATTCTCATCAAAACCATAAAACTCACGGAAGCTGAAAGCAAGCGGCGGTCCGATAAAAAGTTCCAGCTTATCCAAGTCTGGCTCCTCTATTCCGAGTCTATGCAGACTGTACTGTACGCATTTCGTTATGCCCTCCTTCGGGTCTGTCAGCGTACCGTCTAAATCGAAAAGCAGATATTGAAATTGATTGGGGGTAGGATTCATGATTGTTTGTACCTTTCCTGCTAGTCATTCTTTCCAATAGTCTATCGTTTCCTGTGGAGTGGTTATAATGCCAAATAATTTTCGCATAAAATCTTCTTTTTCATGAAACATTTCCAAGACAAGTATAGTATCTTCATCCTTCATACGGTAAAAGAAATAATTCCAATTTTCTGATTTCTTTCATCATATTGTGTATAATCTTCTCTGCGTTATTTTTTCCATAACTTTGAGTCAAATCACCGCGTAACTCCTTCAGCTTTTTCTTAACAATCTGTGAATATTCCAATTTAACCAATCCGCTATACCCCCAACTCTTTTTCTAATTCATCCGCAGATATAGTCCCCTCCGTAATTACAGAATTTTCAGCCTCCTGCAACTTTAATAACAACTGATTTAATGCTTTCTGCTTATCCAATTCATCCAATTCCTGCATATCAATAATAGCACATGAACCATGCCCGTTACGAGTAAGATAAACCCTGTTACCATAGGATACTTCGTTCACAACCGCCGTATAATTTCTTAAATCTGATATTGGCTTTATATTCGGCATCTCAATCCCTCCAATCTTTTTCTTCGATAATTCTATTATAATTACTATTGTGTGCAATTTGCAATAAAATTCACACGGAAATTTACAGCAAGTCAATATTGGACTATTTTGACCAAGATAAAATAGAATCTTCCCCACAAAATTCCAATTGACAACTCCCCACAAACACTCTATAGTAATACCATACTATTATATTCGCTAGGGGAGCACATCGCTGAGATTGGAATTAAAGAGATGGAATCTGACAATTCCTAACCCTCACTACCTGACCCGGATAATACCGGCGTAGGGAAGCACAAGACTGCATATAAATACCACATGTGTATCATGTGTTATTTTATATGGGTAAGATGTTGTCCCTCCTCGCGCACACGAAGGAGGTCTTTTTATGTCACAATTTTTTCAGGCTGAGGATGGCTACTATGCCCTCACCAAATCGGGGACGATTGTTTTTATGGTCATCGTCGCCCTGCTAATCGTATCGATTGCCTTTCTCATCAAGCGGGAAACGGCGTCCGAAAAACCCCGGAAGCAAAAAGTCTTTTCCGCCAGACAGCTTGCCTTTTCCGCTATGGCGATTGCGCTCGGTTTTATTACTTCTTATATCAAAATCGTGCATATGCCTTGGGGGGGCTCGATTACGCTCTGCTCGATGCTGTTTGTCACGCTCATAGGCTATTGGTACGGACCCGCGGTAGGTCTCGTGGCGGGCTTCGCTTATGGGTTTCTGCAGTTCGTCCAGACCGGGGCAAGTTATATTCTTTCCCCCACGCAGGCGTGCATGGACTATATCCTGGCTTTTGCCGCCCTGGGTCTGTCCGGTTTATTCTACCGGAAAACGAACGGACTCATCAAAGGGTATCTTTTCGCTATTTTCATGCGGGGGGTCTTTCATTCCATCGGCGGTTACTTATACTGGATGGACTATATGCCGGATTCTTTTCCGCGATTCCTTGTCCCCGTCTATCCGATTGCTTATAATTATGCCTATATTCTGGCGGAAGGGTTAATAACGGTAGTTATTTTATCTATACCGGCGGTGAAAAATGCTATGGGAAGAGTGAAAATATTGGCTACGGAATAAGGTTTTCATTTATGAAACTAAGATTTCGCAGCCGTCCGTTGTACAGAAAATACAATCCAACGCAGGCACGCTCTCGCTACGGTTCAAACGCAGCGGATACTAAGTTCAAAAGCCGCGAGGCGTCTTTTTCACTAAGTACCGGCGTTTTCACAGTGCCTGCTTATGGATTGTATTTTCTGTACAACTACATATTGTTAAAATTGAGGTTGCAAGTATCTACCTGCTAGGTCCTGTCTACCACGGTTTCCCCGTCCAGAATGACTTGCTGTAGCGTCAGGTCTGCTTTTTTTAATAATACTACATCTGCATGTTTCCCGCTGGATATGCTTCCGTATTCTTCGTAGATGCCGATGCATTTTGCGGGATTGGCAGTGGCGCATTTGACGGCGGATTCTAATGGAATGCCCATTTGAAGTACGATGGTCCGCATACAGTCCAAAAGATTGGTGACGGAGCCGGCAATGGTTCCATCCTGTAGTGTTGCAAGATTTCCCGTAACTTTTACGTCCTGACCGCCCAGCGTATAGTCGCCATCTTCTAACCCGGTCGCACGCATACTGTCGCTGATTAAGATAATACGCTCATCACCAAAAATCTTAAAAGATGTCCGAACCGCCGACGGATGGATATGCACTCCGTCGCAAATCATTTCTACCTCGACTTTTTCCTTATCCGCAGCGGCGCCGATTACGCCCGGCTTCCTATGATTATAAGGATTCATTGCATTATACAGGTGGGTCACATGGTCTGCGCCTTTTTCAAAAGCTTCCACAGCAGTCTCATAATCTGCTGCGGTATGCGCCAGAGACATAATCACTTCCCCGTGTCTTTTCTCAATCAGCTCCATAGCGCCTTCCTGTTCCGGTGCAATGGCAAGCAGTTTCACACGTTTTCCAGAAGCTTCATTCAGTCTGTCAAATACGGCGATATCCGGCTTCTGTATATAGTCCTCGTTCTGCGCGCCCTTTTTGGCAGGGGATACGAACGGTCCTTCCATGTTGATTCCCTGAAAACGCGCCCTTGCTTCCAATTTTCCTTCTTCTGCATATGCTTTTGCCATGCGGCAGATAGTAAGAAGCGTATCCTCTGCAAGCGTCATCGTCGCCGGTACGATATTGGTCACACCGACAGAAACCTCATAAGCTGCCATAGCGTCCACGGCTTCCCTCGTCCCATCGCTGAAATCATGTCCCATGCAGCCATGAAAATGAATATCTGTCAGTCCCGGTATGGCGTAACACCCTGCAGCGTCGATTACCAGATTGTCCGTTACCTTATCCGCACTATCCACAAAAAAAGCGCCGTCTATATAGATATCCTTTTCCAGAAACCGCCCATCTTCCGTAAACACCCCCGCATTTTTAATAATCATCCCAACATTTCCCCCTTCCTACCTATTTTCCATGTCTGCTATTCCTTGATATCACCAATTCCCCGGAAGAATGGCGCGCAGAGCCATTCTTCCATGTGAAGCGGATTTGCCTCGCAAATCCTAGAATATCTTAGTCTGCGTCCTTTGCAGACTTAGATATTCTCTTCACATTTCACATTCTGAGAGCGCCGCTTCATCCGCCACAATCGTTACATCGCCATGAAGCTGCAAAATGGAAGCCTGTACCTTCGGGGTAATCGCTCCAAAGAACGCCTCTTTGACGATTGCCGCCTTATCTTTTCCGCTGACCACTACCAGAATTTTTTTCGCCTGCATAATCGTCTGGATTCCCATCGTATATGCCTGGCGGGGCACGTCTTCTATGGAAGCAAAGAAGCGTTGATTTGCCTTAATCGTGGATTCTGATAAATCTACGCAATGCGTCTTTGCCTTAAATTCATCCCCTGGCTCGTTGAAACCGATATGCCCATTATGCCCAAGCCCCAGCAGTTGTATGTCCACGCCGCCCGCTGCCTCTATCACCCGGTTATAGTCCTGACATGCCTTGTCGCTGTCCGGTTCTGTTCCATCGGGCAGGAATGTGCGGCTCTTATCAATGTTTACCTTGCCAAACAAGTGTTCGTTCATAAAATAATAATAGCTCTGATCGTTTTCTTTCGTCAGTCCCTTATACTCGTCCAGATTCACTGTCGTCACGCCGGAAAAGTCTAAATCCCCCTTCTGATACCATTCTACCAGCTGCGCATAAGTCCCGATAGGCGTAGAACCGGTAGCAAGTCCCAGCACGCAGTCCGGTTTCATAATCACCTGCGCCGATAGGATATTTGCCGCCTTCCTGCTCATATCCTGATAATCTTTCGCCCTGACAATCCTCATTTCCTGTCCTCCTTTTTCCATCTTATACAATTGCTATGTGAAAAGAACGGAGACCCGAAGGTCTCCGATCTGCTAGGATTTTGGTATTCCCGGATATTCTAATACCTATAACATCTTCTTCATTTCATCAGCCACAAACTGTACTTTCGTACCTACGATAACCTGCACCGCGTTTTTACTAGGTCTCATAACACCTGCAACTCCTGCGGATTTGATTTTCTTCTCATCAACCAAAGTATAATCCTTGATTTCCATACGAAGTCTTGTAATGCAGTTATCCAATGTGGTAATGTTTTCTTTTCCGCCAAGTCCTTCTAAGATGATAGAAGCCACTTCGGTAAAGTTGTTGTTAGCAAGAACTACTTTTTTCTCTGTCTCTACATCGTCATCTTCTCTTCCGGGTGTCTTTAAGTCAAATTTCACGATAGCGAAACGGAATACGAAGTAGAATACGACAAACGCTGCCAGACCGAGAGGAATAATCATCCATGTATTCTGTGCCGCCGGTAAGGAAGCCGAGAATACGAGGTCCGTTGCGCCGGCGCTGAAACTGAAACCAGCCCTAAAGCCAACCAGCGTTACAATTACTGTAAAGATACCGTATAACAATGCATAAATCAGATACAGAGCAGGCGCCAGGAACATGAAACCAAATTCAAAAGGCTCCGTAACACCGCAGATAAATGCACAGACAGCTGCGGAAGCAACAAGACCAATTGCGACTTTTTTCTTACCTTCTTTTGCCGTATGAACCATTGCAAGCGCCGCGCCTGGAATACCGAACATCATACAAGGGAAGAACCCGGACATATACATACCGAGGCTCCATGTAACGTCAGCGCTCGTCTCGCCCGCCCAGAAGTGGGACAAATCGCCAAGCCCGATGGTGTCAAACCAGAATACGTTGTTCAAAGCATGATGCAGACCTGTCGGAATCAAAAGTCTGTTCAAGAATGCATAAATACCTGCGCCTACTGCGCCGAGTCCTACGATTGCTTCGCCAACGGAAATCAGTATGCCGAATACGATAGGCCATACTACCAGAAGAATCGCTGCCACAACGATAGAAACAACGCCTGAAACAATCGCTACACAGCGTTTGCCACTAAAGAAGGACAGCCAATCCGGCAATTTCGTGGCTTTAAATTTGTTGTAGCAAGTTGCTCCGATAATACCTGCAAGAATACCGATAAACGGATTTGCAATTTTATCAAATGCCAATGTCTTGTTTGCGCTTTCCAGGATGGACGGCATCAAGGTGGAAACGGTGCCTGTAGCAAGCAGATTGGTTATCATCAGCCAGGAAGCAAATGCAGCCAGACCTGCCGTACCGTCGTGGTCGTCAGCCATTCCGACGCCGACGCCGATTACGAATAACAGCGCCATATTGTCGATTAATGCGCCGCCTGCTTTTACCAGAAAGAATCCCAGCATATTCAGAAAACCGCTCATTTCACCGCCCTGCATAGTTGCCGGACAAAGTGCGTATCCAATTCCCATCAGGATACCGCAGATTGGCAGACATGCTACTGGCAGCATCAAGGATTTCCCTAATTTTTGTAAGTATTTCATCATATCACTATACCCCCTTTTTTCATTGTTGGCTCCGCCCTAGCCACGGAACCTGTAACCCTACTTTATATTCTATGGAACTATCCCCAAGAATATCATCATCATTACAGCGCCTTATAGATTTTCCTTAAAAAAGGTCTGCATTTCTTCCAATGCTGTCTCTTCATCCTCCCCTTCTATCTGGCAGGACACTTCCATGCCTTGTTTGATGCCAAGCCCCATCAGCATAATCAGCTTCTTGGCGTCCGCGCTCTTTCCGTTGCCGCTGATGGTAATTTTACTTTGCAGGCTTGCAGCTTTCTTGACCAGAAGCCCCGCGGGTCTTGCATGGATGCCTACCGGGTCCTGAATCACATACTGAAATTCCTTCATCGAATCCCCCCCCTGTCCTTTTTATGAAATATCTCTTACTGCTTTACGCACCTTCAATACGGAAGAAGCGGATACGCTCAGCTCATCTACCCCCATATTGAGGAAAGTTTCCGTCAAATCTGTATCTGCCGCCAGTTCCCCGCAGATTCCCGCCCAGATTCCGTTTTGGTGTGCGTTTGTTACCGTCATTTCTATCAGTTTCAGAACTGCCGGATGATGCGTGTCGCAAGTGCTCTCCAGCTTCTGATTCTGCCTGTCTACCGCCAGTGTATATTGCGTCAAATCATTGGTTCCGATACTGAAAAAATCCACTTCTTTCGCCAGCTCATCCGATATCAGCGCCGCTGCCGGCGTCTCAATCATAATCCCCAGTTCCACGTCTTTCATCGGATAGCCTTCTATCGCAAGCTCTGCTCTTACCTGCCCTACGATTTCCTTAATCCGTCTGACTTCGTTCACGGAAACCACCATAGGGAACATAATCGCCGCCCTGCCATATGCTGAGGCGCGGTAAATGGCGCGAAGCTGTGTCATGAAGATTTCCGGTCTGTCTAAACAGATTCTAATCGCCCGGTATCCCAGCGCAGGATTTTCCTCTTCTTCCAGCTTAAAATAATCTACTTTCTTATCCGCCCCGATATCCAGCGTCCGAATGACTACCTTCTTATCCTGCATCTTCTCAAGAACCGTCTTATAGCTTACAAACTGCTCTTCTTCCGTCGGAAACGTGTCTCTTCCAAGATAAAGAAACTCACTTCTGAATAACCCAATTCCTCCGGCATCAGCAGATAATGCGCCCTCTGCATCTTCCACTTTGCCGATATTGGCAAACACATCGATTCGTCTGCCGTCCTTAGTGACATTGTCCTGCCCTTTTAACTGCTCTAATGCCTCTAAATCAGCCACCCACTGATTTTTACGAAGAATCATTTCATCTAAAATATCCTGCTTAGGTTCTATCAGAAACTCCCCGTTAAATCCGTCTACCACGCCGATTTTGCCGTTTAATTCTTCCCCGGCTTTCATCTGCGTATTCACAAGCGCCGGAAGATTCATGCTCCGCGCCAGAATCGCCGTATGGGAATTGGCGGAACCGCGCAGCGTTACAAAGGCAAGAATCTTATTTTTATCCATCTTGACCGTCTCGCTCGGCGTCAAATCATCGGCGACTACAATCACCGGATCCTCTGCAAGAATGCCATCTTCCGGGATACCCGCCAGAATCCGTATGACCCTTTTGGAAATATCGTGGATATCCGCCGCCCTTGCCTTCATGTAATCGTCGTCCATAGCGGCAAACATTTCTGAAAACTGCGCCTCTGCCGTATCCACTGCATATTCCGCGTTCCAGCCGTCTCCTATCACCGCCCTGATGGCGTCTAAATAATCTTCATCCTCTAACATCATCCGGTGGATTTCAAAAATCATGGCATGGTCTTCGCCTACACTCGCAAGCGCCTTATCATAGAGTACGCCAAGCTGCGTTTTCGCCTGCTCCACCGCATTTTCAAAACGGCTCCGTTCTGCTTCTTTATCTTCTATCGCCGTCTTCACAACCTGATATTCCTGTTTCTGATACCAACAGATTCTGCCGATGGCAATTCCTTTCAGTACGCTCTTTCCGGTATATTTTTCCATTCCAGCGCCTCCTTTATTTACGCAGATTCATGATATCGTCCCCTGCTTCCACATCCCTCGGCTCTGCTGGTTCTATTTCCGAAAAATCGTCCGAATTGCATATAATAATAGGTGTTATTATATCGTATCCTTCGGCTGCAATCTGCTCCAAATCCGCCTCTAACAGTAAATCACCCTTCTGTACCGTCTGTCCTTCTGTCGCATGAATCGTAAAATGTTTCCCATCCAGTTTGACCGTATCCAGTCCCACATGAATCAGCACTTCCGCGCCTTCGCTGCTCGTGACTGCCGCCGCGTGACCGGTGGGAAAAACAGTGGCAACCGTCCCCTCTACCGGCGAACAGATCCGGTTATCGGAAGGAATCAGTGCGACTCCTTTTCCAAGGATTTCCTCACTAAAGGTAGGGTCGCTTACCTCCTTAATACTGACCAACTTTCCTGCCGCCGGCGCGCCAACCGCTATGCCGCCCTTACCGAATAAATTTTGAAAAAGTTTCATGAAAGTCCCCCCTCTCTAACAGATATATAAATTTTTCATACGCCGGATATTCAATGCCAGATAAATTTTCTCTTCTTCCGTCATACTGCACTGATATTCCTTCCCGATGTAGCTGTTTACGTTATTAATCAGCTCATATTCTTCCTTATAATGTTCCTCGACGAAACGATAGAGCTGTTCGTCCCTTCTTCCTCTCATCGGTTCTTCCATGACCAGCCGGTTCGCCAACTGTTTCAAATCGGAAATCAGTCTGTCTTTCGGATAGTTCCTGTCCTCTGGAATCGCAACCTGCCGCTCGATTATTTCCATCATTTCGCGCATCATCTTAATCATGATAAAGGTAGTTCCCATCGCCGTATTGGATTCCCCATTTACAATATGAAGGGCGATGGACGCCGCCTCGTCTTCCGTCATGCGACACCCCGTTCTTTCCCCTATCAGCTCCAGTGCATATCTTCCAACCGAATACTCTACCGGATAAAAGAGCTTTACTTCATCATATAACGCATTGTTAAAATTCATTCCTTCCCGATATCGTTTCAATGCAAAATTGATATGGTCTGTCAGCGTCAGATAGACATTCGGATTCAGCATAATTCCCAGACTTTCCTTTGCATAAGCGATGATATCCATCGATAACCTGATATGCTCCAACGGAAGAGAAGCCAGCAGTTCCTTGAAATGCTCCGTATCATCCATATTTTCCAGTTTGAAGATTTTCTCAATTTTCCCATCCTCAACCTCACTGCCCGGCTTCTTCTCAAAACCGATACCCCTTCCCATAGCAATGAGTTCAATCCCTTTGTCGTTTCTTGACGAAATGATATTATTGTTGATTACCTTTTCGACACGCACGTTCCATTCCCCATTTAATCCATTCGTAAAACCATAAAACCAATTCCACTAACGTAAATTTCCAGAAATCATTTTCATAAAAAAAACCAAATTTCATAAACCAGCGCAATCGTTGTATTTACAAAATTCGGTTTTGCCTGTTTGCACAGTAACAATCCAAATAAAAATTACTTTATTCATAGTTTTGATTATAGCAATATGCATAACAAAAGTCAACAGGAAAAATTTATTCTTTGTTATTATGTCTATATTATCCAATATATTTGCACTTTTTTTGTGCTTATTTTACAATTCAAGAACATCCCTTCCCATACACAACGATTCCGGCATGTCCCGATACGCTCCATAATTTTCTATCTGCTCAAATCCGTACCGCCTATATAAGCAGACGGACGCCTCCAGAAAAGCTCCTGTTTCCAAAATCATCCTCTGGTACCCCATCGCTTTTGCCCGCACGATTAATTCCTTTAACAGAGCGCTTCCGATATGTCTTTTACGATACTCTTCCCTGACGAAAACCCGCTTCACCTCTACTTCTTTCTCAGAATACCGGCGCAGTGCGGCTCCTCCCGCCGGTTTTCCGTCAACATACGCTATCAATACCACGTCCATTGTCTCCGGGCAATTAAATCCAATATACTTCTGTCGTTTTTCCCTGCCGCCAATCGCCCCATCCAAAAAGAAATCCAACTCTTCGCACAACATCAAAAAATCCCGGTTATCAGAAGAAACCGTTTGCAATACAATCTGTGCCCTATCCATTCGTTCTCTGTCCATGGTATCCGCCTCCTTTTCCGCTTTCTGTTAGCATATCACCAGAATAAATAACATATGATTTCTAAAATTTTCATCTACTATTTGCACTTTCTTTACATAGCAAAATCCTCATTTGATTAAAAATCCTTAAAATCAAATGAGGATTTAACATTTCAATTTGCTATTTTCTTAGGAATAAGACAGCCTGCTATTATGCAGTCATAAACATTTCATACGCCTGAATCGCTCTCTGCATCTGCATGGAAATAGGATTGCCATTCCCGGACTCTGCATCTGCGCCGTCTGCGTTTGCATTTTGCGTAATCGGTGTTATTTTATTCTCAGTTTCCTGCTCCGGTTTCTTTGCTGCCGTCTGCGCGGTCTCTTCTTCCACAGGCGTCATCTGCTTCGTAAAAAGCTTCGCCGCACGGTTCTGTCCCTGCTGCATCTGCTTTGCAAAAATCCCTGCAAAATCTATCGTTTCGCCTTTTTTCAAAGGATTCTGGTTTTCTGCTTCCGCAGCTTTGGAATAATCCGTCTTCTTATCCAATACATTGTCGGATATGCGGGATAATTTATTCATGCTGCCCGCGCTGACTGTATTGGGATTGTACACATATGTGGGAAAAACATTCCCAAGTCCTCCGATTCTCATAAGAACCCTCCCTGTTACTGAAACACATCTGCTACTGATACTAGTATAATCTTCCTTTCGCCAAAATGCAAGATTGTTGCTGGATTTTTTCTATTTTAGTAGAATTTCTGAACATTTTAAACGCAACAAAATAAACATTATCGTCCTAACGCCCAACTTCTTCCGCTTCCACATCCACCGCTTCCAGTTCCTGCTGCATACGCCCGGCGGCATAGGAAATGCGGGATATAATCCAGATATCCGATACGCCGTCATAAATGAGAAAGATGCCGATAAACATAATCAGCGTATCTACCGCTTTAAAAGGATTGCAGACAAGCAGAATGCCAAAGCCCACCGTCGCCAGTCCGAGTAACAGCGCAATCCACCATTTATCATACTTGCTTTGATAGAGGCTGACTGATTGTTGTAAGTTATTCGCGCCGTGGATAATGATAATGATGCCCACCAGAATCGGAATCATCGCAATAATGGAATCCGGTTTTAAGAAAATCCAGAGACCGATTCCGGTAATGACGATGCCCATAATCAGATTCATCTGGGAAAACAGGCTGCCATCCCTGCTGAAAATAAAATTACATAATCTACTGATACCGCCTAGTATCAGTACTGCTCCGATTGCCATACACACAATGCGCACGGACAAATCCGGCCAGAAGACCAATACGATGCCAAGCAGGATGACAAGTAATGCCGACACGATTACATTTGCTTTAATTTTCTTCAAAATACGCTCCATATTCTTTTTCCTCCACCTTTTTCTTTTCCCGCGCACCCAGAACGACAGCGCGGCACTTTCTAAATGCTTTATAAATCAGACAGCCCATCACAGCGCCTACACAGTTTAAAAGAATGTCGTCCACGTCAAAAGCGCCGAACGCGCTGACAAGCTGAAACAGCTCCATCCCAAGCGCCAATAAAAATGCGCCGGACAATACTTTTAAGAGCTGCCATCTGCGCCCAGCAAGCATCGGAAGCAGGATACCGAAAGGCATAAATACCAGGATATTTCCCGCCAGATTCTCGAAGCTGTTTAGCTTATGGGCATATCGGATATACATCCTGATCGTTTTAAACGGAATAAAATTCGCCGTCCCAAGCCCTTCCAGAATCACGTCCCGCCGCCAGGTCTGCGCAATCTGATAAAACTGTTCATATGGATATTTAAAAACAATCACTCTTATGACAATCAAAAGATAAACGATAAAGATAGCCTTTATCCATTTTTGCAGGCAGCCAGAACCTCCCATGGATTTTCCTTTCCTTCCGCGAACAGTTTGCAGCTCGTCAAAGAATCCCTCACAACGGTTTCCACGCAGTTATCCGTGTAAAAAGCCATATGATGGGATACCGTCACATTTGGGAATCCTCTTAAAATCGCCAATTCCCTATTTTCTAATATATCCGATTTACGGTCATAATAGTATAAACCAAATTCATTTTCCACTACATCTAAACCCGCTGCACCGATTTTGCCGGATTCTATTGCGCTAATCAAGGCTTCTGAATCAATCAGCGCGCCTCTTGCCGTGTTGATGAGCACAACGCCGTCTTTCATCGTGGCGATGCTTTTTTCATCTATCAGGTGATAGTTCTGCTCGGTGAGCGGCGTATGCAGCGTAATTACGTCCGCTTCCCGCAAGAGTCTCTCAAGCGGCACATACTCGGCGTATTGCCTTACTTCTTCCTGTTCATATAAATCATAGGCAATCATTTTACAGCCAAATCCTGACAAATTCTTAATCACGGTCCTGCCAATCCGTCCCGTTCCGATGACTCCTATGGTCAAATCTTTTAATTCCCTGCCCTGAATGCCCGCAAGCGTATAATCCTGAATATTGGTACGCTCTATAATCCGCTTCATCTTGCGGATGGACATCAGAATCAGCATGACCGTATAGTCCGCCACGCCGTTTGGTCCATAAGGCGCATTTCCTACCGCAATGCCAAATTCTTTCGCCGCCTCTAAATCGATATGGTCGTATCCGATGGTCCGGGTGGTTAAGTATTTCACGCCGTTTTCATGAAACGCGGCCATAAGCTCTCTGGTAATCTTGGAAGTAAGGATATCCACACAGGTACAGCCTTTTGTCAGATGCGCATTGGCAAGCGTCGGCGGCTCCTTACACAAAACCAGCTCCACGCCCAGCTCTTTGCCATAGCGCAGAAATAACGCTTCTTCGTCAAACTCCCTGCAATTATACACCGCAATCTTCATAACAGTCCCTCCCAGTCTTTATCACTCCCGCTTTCTTCGCGATATGATTTCCGCTTATGTCAATTCTATTACTTTACTCTCGCCTTTTCCTCTTCCCGGTAAGGCTCCTCGACTTCCTTTTCATAGACCGTCACAATTTCCTTATCTTCTTTGCGCAGCCGTCTAAAGGAATTAAAGCCTGCAATCAGGATTTTCAGGCTTTCCTTTGTCGTGTCAAAAACGCCTTCCTCGTTCAGATTGATAACGATAATGCCGATAGGCAGCGCCAATATCATGCCGATAACGCCGGCAGTCTGATAGCCGATATAGAGTAAAAACAGTGTAGGAATGGGCGCAATCCCGATGGAATCCCCCATGATTTTGGGCTGTATCACCTGTCGCACCAACTGTCCCACGCACCAGATAATCAGCAATCCGACTGCCATTTTGTATTCGCCGCTTAAAATTTCTATCACCGCCCAGGGAAGCATGATGGTGCCCGCGCCAAATACCGGAAGCAAATCAATGATTGCAATCCCGAATGCGATTAGAAGCGCGTAATCTATCCTCAGAATCATCAGCCCGATAAGCAAAAGCAGGTAAATCCATATCTCGATTTTCAACTGCGCCTTGAAATAGCCGCCGATTGCGTTGCGGAAACTATTTTTAATCAACCGGAACGGGTAACTGACTGTTTCCGGCAGATATTTATCCACAAAATCGGACAGATAATTTTTATCCGCTACAAAGAAATAAGCGGAAAGCAGCGCCATGACCACCGCCATGAAAATATCCGGCAGCCTTTTCACAAAATTCCCCGCCGCGGCAAAGGTAGGCGTGCCGATACTGCCAATCAGGGAAGAAACATAATCCCCTAGACCGTTGACAACGCTCATCAGACCATCCTGGATATCGGATGGAAGCCGCCTGTAGATACCGCCTAAGTTCGCCCCTATCTGCGCAAACTCCGCTTCAATCTTCTGCCAAAGTATGGGCAGCTCGTTGATAAAAGCAACAGACTCCCTAATCAGCTTGGCGCCGACGCCGTAGATAAGCAGAATGACGCCTGCCAAAACGGCGATAATCACAAAGGCGGAAACGGCTTTTCTTCTGATTTTCAGCTTACGCTCCAAGAGCCTGACCAAAGGAGACGCAATCAGGGAAATAATCCACCCTATGACAAATGGCATAAAGAAAATAACCATCCTGGGCAACAGAAAAATACATAAAAGAAGTATGACCAATGCAGTCAATAAGTTTAATATTACCTTAATATATGTTACATGTTTCTCTTTCATTACACACCTTCTTCAAGCGCCTACTCTTCGCACATTGCATCTATCAAATCATAGATTTCCTCTCTTCCCTGTTTTGACAAGGCGGAGTACGGTATGACAGTCATGTCATTTTCCTTATCCAGCGTGTCACAAATCAGTTTCAACTGTTTTGATACTTGGGAACGCTTTATCTTATCCAGTTTGGTCGCAATAATAACAGGCTTATGTCCCCTATTCACAATCCATCGGTACATGATGCAATCGTTCTCGGATGGGGCATGTCTGATATCAACCAGGAGAAAAACCGCCTTGATCATTTTTGACTGATGCAGATAATCCTCAATCAGTTTGCCCCACTGTGCCTTCACATTGACATTGGCAGTCGCATATCCGTATCCCGGCAAATCCACGAAATACATCTGTCCATTCACATTGTAGTAATTGATGGTCTGGGTTTTGCCCGGTTTCGAGCTGGTTCGCGCCAGCGCTTTCCGGTTCATCAGCCCGTTAATCAGCGAGGACTTTCCCACGTTGCTCTTTCCTGCAAACGCAATCTCCATAAGCTGGTTTTCCGGTAGTTTGCTGGTAATTCCGCACACTCTTTCCAAATTAACATTTTTTATCACCATAGTCATTCCTACTTTCCAATATCGGGATATACCGAAAACGCCGCCTGGTAATTCGGCGACGTTTTTCTATTTTTCAATCTAATACCTTTGCCGTTTACTCGGCTTGTAACAATCTGTTCCGATAATGTACAAGCGGCTTGCCGTTTCCTTCCACGGCGTCCTTTGTCACGATACATTCCGCAATGTTGTCATCCGACGGAATCTCGTACATAATATCCATCATGACCTTTTCCATAATGGAACGAAGCCCTCTTGCGCCGGTCTTCCTCTTATGCGCCAAATCCGCTATCTTTTCTACCGCGTCTTCTTCCACTTCCAGTTTCACCTCGTCAAATTCAAACAGCTTCTGGTACTGTTTTACCAAGGCATTCTTAGGCTCCGTCAGAATCCTGATAAGCGCCGCTTTATCCAGCCCTTCCAACGTAACGGTAATCGGCACACGCCCGATAAACTCTGGAATCAGACCAAATTTCATCAAATCCTGGGGTTCCACGTTCTTTAAGACCGCACCGATATCTTTGCTGCTCTTTTCCTTAATCGGCGCATTGAAACCGATGGAGTTTCTATCCAGTCTTTCTTCCACGATTTTCTCCAGTCCGTCGAACGCCCCGCCACAGATAAAAAGGATATTGGACGTGTCAATCTGAAGCAGCTCCTGATGCGGGTGCTTCCTGCCGCCCTGGGGCGGAACGCTGGACACGGTTCCCTCGATAATCTTTAAGAGCGCCTGTTGGACGCCCTCGCCGGAAACGTCTCGCGTAATGGATACATTTTCGCTTTTCTTCGTAATCTTATCAATCTCATCAATATAGATAATGCCGAACTGGGCGCGTTCGATATCATAATCCGCCGCCTGTATCAGTTTCAAAAGAATGTTTTCCACATCTTCACCGACATACCCCGCCTCTGTAAGCGTCGTTGCGTCTGCAATGGCAAAGGGGACGTTGATGATTTTGGCAAGCGTCTGCGCCAGATACGTCTTGCCGGAACCGGTAGGTCCCACCATGATGATATTGCTCTTCTGCAGCTCCACGCCGTCGTTATCCATCGGCGCCATGACTCTTTTATAATGATTGTATACAGAAACGGCAAGAACCTTCTTAGCTTCTTCCTGCCCGATCACATAATCGTCCAGAAATTTCTTAATCTCTACCGGTTTTAAGAGATTGATTTCCATCTCTTCTATTTCATTGTCTTCTTCATATTCTTCTTCGATGATATCCGCGCAGATATCCACGCATTCGTCGCAGATATAAACATTGCCCGGTCCCGCAATCATCTTGCGCACCTGATCCTGCGTCTTGTTACAAAAAGAACATCTTACTTTATCGTCGGAATTTCTTCCTGCCATTTTCCCTGACCATGCCTTTCTTCTTCAATTCTCACACATTCTGCCTATGATTCCGCAGCCTCGGCATGATTCGTGATAACCCGGTCGATTAAACCGTATTCCAATGCTTCCTCTGCAGATTTCCAATTGTCACGCTCTGTATCCGCCGCAATGACTTCAAAATCCTGTCCGGTATTTTCCGCAAGAATCCGATTCATCTTTTCTTTCGTCTGCAGAATATGTTTTGCTGTAATTTCAATTTCCGTCGCCTGTCCTTTGGCGCCGCCGGAAGGCTGATGTATCATGATTTCGGCGTTAGGAAGCGCCATTCTCTTGCCTTTCGTGCCGCCCGCCAGCAAAAACGCACCCATGCTTGCCGCCATGCCGATACATACCGTGGATACATCGCATTTGATAAAACGCATCGTATCATAAATCGCCATTCCCGCAGTAATCACGCCGCCCGGACTGTTGATGTAAAGATGGATATCTTTTTCCGGATCCTCGGATTCCAGAAACAACAACTGCGCCACAACCAGGCTGGCCGTCGTATCGTTTACTTCCTCGCCTAAAAATATGATTCTTTCCTTTAAAAGTCTTGAATAAATATCATAGGAGCGTTCCCCTTTTGAGGTCTGCTCAATGACATAAGGTACCAATGCCATAATGACTCCTCCATTTTCTTTTCAACAACGGTTTTATTTTTCCTTCGCGTTCTCTACAACAAATTCCGTAGCTTTCCGCACAACAAGATCCAGACGGATATCCTTTTCTTCTTTCGCGCCAAGCATTTCTTTGACTTTGTCCGCATCCATCTGATAGACTTCCGCCATTGTTTCTATTTCTTTCTGATATTCTTCGTCGGTTACTTCCATCTTCTCTGCAGCCGCTATCGCTTCCAGAACAAGTCTTGCCTTGATGCGCTTCTCGGCCTGCGGTTTCACCTGCTCTAACATCTGCTGGTAACTGGTTCCGGTAAGCTTAAAATACTGCTCCATCGGAATCCCCTGCATGGAAATCCGCTGTGCAAACTCCTCTAACATCTGTCTCTGCTGGGTCTCTATCATAGGCTCCGGGATATCCATTTCAGCGGCTTCCACAATCGCCTCGATAACAGCGTCCTCTTTGGCGTCTTTCGCTTCTTTTTCCTTCTTCTCTGTCAGATTCTTCTTAACGTCTTCCTTATATTCAGCCAGTGTGTCAAACTCGGACACTTCGCTTGCAAACTCATCATCGATATCCGGCAGCTCTTTTTCCTTGATTTCCTTCACCGTACATTTAAAGACTGCGGCTTTGCCTTTTAACTCATCCGCCTGGTAATCTTCCGGGAAGGTAACGTTTACTTCCACTTCTTTTCCGATTTCGGCGCCGATTAACTGCTCTTCAAAACCGGGAATGAACGCGCCGGAGCCAATCGTCAAAGGATAATTCTCACCCTTACCGCCGTCAAACGCTACGCCGTCTACAAAACCTTCAAAATCCAATACCGTCATATCGCCGTCTTTAACCGGTCTGTCCTCTATGGAAATATTTCTGGCGTTGCTTTCCCGTTCTCTTTCTATCACTTCATTGATATCGTCTTCCGTTACTTCCAAATCGGCTTTATCCACTTTGACGCCTTTGTATTTGCCCAGCTTCACTTCCGGTTTCAATGCAACCATCGCCGTAAAGATAAAAGGTTTGCCCGCTTCAATCTGGGTCACTTCAATCTGCGGGGAAGAAACAATCTCTTCCTCACATTCGTCCAACGCTTTCTCATATGCGTCGGGAATCAGGATATTGGCAGCATCTTCATAAAATACCTCTTTACCGTACATTCTCTCAATCATCTTACGGGGCACTTTACCCTTTCTGAAACCCGGAATACTGATTTTGCCTTTCTGTCTCTGATAAGCCGTGTCAATCGCCTTATCCAGCTCGTCTGCGCCAGCTTCAATCGTAAGCTTCGCCATGTTCTTTTCTAACTTTTCCACCTGTATACTCATAAGTTGGTTTCCTCCTTCAATCACCTCTGCAAAATAGCATTCTTCGGGGCTTTGACAGAGCCCTCAATATAGTCATTTAGAAATTATAACACACTCGTTTGGAAAATACTAGCACTTCTTTCCCGGAAATTCTTTTTGCAGGTCTATCCGCAGGGCGTCAAGCAGCTTGGCATCTTCCGCCCGATGCGTCGTGACAAGCAAAGTCCTGCCTTCCAGTTTCTTCAAAATATATGCTGCCGTCCTGCGGCGGCTGGTCTCATCGAGTCCGGCAAAAGGCTCGTCCATCGTAAAAAGAGACGCCCCAGAAAGCATCGCGCGCAAAACGGCGCACCGCCTTTTCATGCCGCCGCTCAATTCCCGGACCGGCTTATCCAGACAGTCCTCCGGTAGAATTTCTGCGGCTTCTGTGCGGATTCTCTCGATTTCCTGTGTCTTTTTCCGGTACTGCCTTCTTTTTGTTCTTCCGGTTTCTATCTTCTCGGTTTTTGTTTTTTCACTTCCTGCGACGGCGAACAGATTGGAAATAACGTCCCTCTCTTCCATAAGGCGGTCTTCCTGAAAAACCATGCCGACCCGCTCCGGCATCCCCCGGATTTCGCCCCCATCCGCCGGCTCCATGCCGCCAAGCAGCCGAAGGAGCGTCGTCTTGCCGCTCCCGGAAGGCGCCATCAGGCAATATCGCCCGCCCGGCTCCAAGGTCAGCGAGAAATTAAATAACACTTGTTTTTCACCATAAGCCTTGCTCACATTATCCACTAAAACCGCTCCCCTAGATTCTAAATGTTGCTGTCTTGCTTTTTTTTCCGCTATGCCAGACAAACACCAGCCTATCTTTCCTTTCGCCATGCCGGGCAGCCACTGACTTATCTTGCCTCCCACTATGCCGGGCAGCGCCGGATAGGGCTTCCAGTCTTCCAGTTTCTGGAAGAGAAAAAGCACTGCCTTCTCGAAACCAAAACTTAACAGCACGATGATAAGCGTCCAGGCAAAGAGTCCCGCCGTATCCAGATAGATTTTGGACATATACAGACGCTCGCCCAAGGAATACCGGGGCATCCCGATGACTTCCGCCGCCACGCCCGACTTCCAGCTCATGCCGAGGGAAATTTTCAGGCAGCTTTTAAGATAAGGAAACAACGCCGGCGCATAGAGACAAAGGAACCGGTTCCAACGCTTCATATGAAAGACTTGTGCCATTTCCAGCAGTTTTTTATCCACACTGCGAAACCCGGCTATCGTATTCACATAGACGTTGGGCAGCACGATGAGAAAACTGATAAAAAAAGACAATCCCGAAGAACCCGCCCATATCAGCAGAAGCACCGTAAAAGACGCCACCGGGACTGACGTAAAGAGGGTCATGATGGGCGAGAGAAAAAGCTCTAAAAAGGAATACCGGTAACTACCCATCCCCAGAAAAAATCCTGCAAAAAAAGCAAGGAAAAAGCCGCACCCGATTCTACAAAGGGAGTACAGCACAATTTTAAAAAAATCAGGCTCTGTCAGGTTGGCAAACAGCGCGCCCACGACCTGCAGCGGTCCCACCAGAAGCACCGGATTATGCGTCCAGACTGCCAGAAGCTGCCAGACGCACAACCAGAAAAAAACGACGATACCTTTTTGAATTATTTTCCGCTTTTCCTTCATTTCACCTCACCTAAATCCCCATGTGGGCTGAAATAGAAATCCTCCCCTGGCAGACTGCCGCCTACAAAAGTTTCATCTTGTCCATATAAAATTTCCAGATATTCCGAAAGCGCCGTCTTCATATCCTCGCCATCTAAATAAGTAATATTACAATAGGGAATTGCCCGGACTGCTATCTGCGCTTTTTCGATAATGCCGTAAGCGGCTACCAGCTCCGCCGCCTCCTCGATATGTTCGTTCGTATAAGCAGCGCTTTCTTTATGTTCTTCCAGAAATGTCTCTACCGCGTCCGGGTGTTCTTCCAGAAAGCCTTTTCTGACAACCGTTACGCCTGTCACCAGGCTGCCCGCATTTTCCTGCACTGCGTCCCACTGCGCGGTTAAGTCCATGACAATTGTCAAAGCCTCATTCTGCATACATGCCGCCGTAACAAAAGGCTGGGGCAGCACGCCGACTGCTTCCGGCATTTCCTGTAATAGCGCGGCGACTTCCGCCGCTTCGGATTTATACTCTAATGCCACGTCGTCCAAGGTAAGCCCACATGCCGCCAGAAGATACTGTAAACAATAGTCCGGTGTCGTACCTTTGCCCGTCAGATAAACGGTTTTTCCTTTTAAATCTTCCATCGTCTGAATCGACGTATCCCCGGACACCATATAGAGAACGCCCAGCGTATTGATATCGATAACAGAAATGCCGCCCTCCGTCTTATGATAAAGAATACTCGCCACATTCGCCGGTATAAGGGCGATGTCTAAGTCCCCCGATACTATCTTAGGCAGCAGCTCGTCTGCCGCCGTCGCCATCACAAAAGTATAATCCCCGTCCGTTTCCCCTTTTTCAGATTGACTCATCAGGTAAACGAGTCCCATAGACGTAGGGCCTTTTAAAGAACCGATTCGCACGCTGACGTCAGAACCTACTCTGCCGGCTGCCGTCTCGCCCGCTTCTGTGGCTGTATCCGCCGACGTTCCACCCGCTTCCGTGACGGTATCCGCCGCGGCTGTATTCTCTGCCTTGCCACACCCGGTCAAAAGTGCAAGTCCCAATGCAGTATTGACCAATATAGTCAATAGTCTCTTTTTCCAATTCCACATATCAATGCAACCTCTCTTCCCTGCCCAACTGCGCCGCAAAAACGCGCAAAACGAGATAATCGCGTAGCGATTTTTTAGTATTTTACAACATTTTTTTCCCAAAAACAACCCGCCTGTTTCCAAGCGGGTCGTCCTTGTTTTCTGATTGCTTTTTGTTCGCTTTTGATTGGAGCAAAGGTTATTTCATCTGCTCTTCCTGTTTCTTAATCATTCTACGAACCATCTCGCCACC
>JAMPHJ010000019.1 GCA_023663465.1 Muribaculaceae bacterium
GAAGCCAGAGAAAGGTGTGATACGACTATGAGAATGACAAATAAAATCATGCGTAACAATTCGCTTTATAATATTAACCAGAACAAAATCCTGGAAGATAAGCTGAGTAATCAGATGACGAATCAGAGTAAGATTACGAGACCTTCCGACGACCCGGTAGTAGCGATCCGTGCCCTGCGTCTGCGTACCAATGTGACGACGGTTACCCAGTATTATGAGAAAAATGCACCCGATGCGACCAGCTGGGTTTCCCTTACCGGCGATGCTTTAAGCACCGTAGGCGACGTTTTGACGCAGCTTTATAAAAATGCTACGGATTCTTCCAAGAAATCCTATACTTCTGCGGATTTGGACATTGTGCTTACCCAGATGAAATCTTTGACCAAAGAATTTTATTCAAGCGGCAACGTTGACTATGCGGGTCGATATATTTTTTCCGGTTTCAGGACCGATACGCCGATTACGTTTACGGCGGAAGACATCAAGGAATACACGAAAGACCCGGATAATCTGAAAACATATATGATCGAAGAGAATCTCGGTTATGAAGATATTTCGACAATCAGCTATACGGATTGGTTAGATGCAGTGGATACCACGGATATCGCGAATGCAACAGTTACTACGGATGAGAGGGATGTATCCAATACGACGCTGTACCGCTTCCGCCTGGCTTATAAAGATTTGGTAGCGTCTACGGAAACGACTACGGATGCCCAGGGGAATCCGGTAACGGCATTGACGCAGCCTTCCACAGATTTGCAGCTGTATATTAACGGGCAGGAAGTAACACCGACGCAGTTTGACAGCGCAGAGGAAGCTTACCGTGCGGTGAAAAACGGTTATCGGACGGTTCAGGACGCTGCCGGCAACGACATACAGGAACCGGTGTCCATCGCCTATATTCCGTCTACAGGTGAAATCGTATTCGGAGAGGAATATTACCAGAATCCGACCTATGATAAGACAAAAGTTTCAGAAAATATGCAGGTCAGGGTGAAGTATACCAAGAGCAAATGGGAAGAAGGCGATATCAATCCCGTGCACTATTTCCACTGCATCGGCTGCGATGAGAAGAGCAAAAAAGACGCGCTGGCGTTAGAAGCGGCGGAAAAGACAGATGCGACTGCGCAGTCTGTACTGGAAGATTTGCAGAAAGCAGTGAATAATGCGAGTAATACAGGCTTGGCGCAGGATGCAGTCGATGCCGCATTGGATAAACTAAACGGTTTAAACGGCGCGGCAGGGATTGACCTGGCGAATCTGACGGCAGCGATTACGGCGGTCAACAATGTCTCTACCGCGATACAGAACGGTACGGGAGTCTGGACAGCGGCAGTTGCGGCATTGGACGCTGCTGAGATGGTAGCGGACGATACGGAAACAGAAGTCGGCAGAATCCGCAATCTTGTGATTGAATATAATCCCGATGAAAAGGATCAGGATATCTATTATGACGTCGGATTTAACCAGAATATCCAGGTAAATACCCATGCGGATGAAGTCTTTACCCATGGCGCCAAAAGAGATATTGACGATTTCGAGGTTTATCTGAATCAGCTGCGGGATATTGAGGCCAAGATTAGCGATATCGAAGCGAAGATGAAGGAATATACGGAAGAAAGTACCGAATATAAGAATCTGGAGTTAAAACTGGACGCTGCCAACAAAGCCTATACCTATATCAGGGACAACGTGCAGACGAGGTTTGAGAACCAGATTACGAAATATCAGAGCTACATCGACGATACGAACGTTGCCGTTACCAATAACGGTACGCGCGGAAGCCGTCTGGAGCTGATTAACAGCAGACTGATGGAGCAGAAAGCCACCTTCAAGGATTTACAGAGTGCAAACGAAGATGTGGATGTGTCTGAGGTAGCGGTACAGTTGAAGAGTTCGGAGCTTACTTATGAAGCGGCGCTTATGGCAACCAGCAAGATTATGCAGACGAGCCTGATGCATTATATCTAAAAAGAGCATATTACAAAAGGAGCCATTTGCTCCAGAGAGGGAAATCTTATGAAGATAACAACGAAGGTATTTGGTGAGATTACGATAGATGATGATAAAGTCATCATATTTCCAAAGGGAATTATCGGATTTGCAGAATTGACTGAGTTTGCGCTGCTGCACGATTCCGAAAAAGGCATGAAAGCGGTGCACTGGCTGCAGTCTTTGCAGGAACCCGCATTCGCAATGCCGGTTCTCGACCCGCTGATCGTATGTCCTGACTATAATCCGGAGGTGGAGGATGAACTGCTCAAACCTTTAGGGAAACTGGATTCCGCGGAAATGCTGGTGCTCGTTACTGTGACGGTGCCCAAGGATCTTACGCAGATGTCTGTAAACCTCAAGGGTCCCATCGTCATTAATGCGGCGGACAGAAAAGCAACGCAGGTCATCGTGGAAGGGGACGCATATCCGGTAAAATTCCCGGTTTATGATATTTTAAATGCCAATAAGAAGAAAGCAGGTGAGTAAATGTTAGCTTTATCCAGAAAAAAGAGTGAAGCGCTCATCATTAATAACGATATTGAGATTACAGTGCTGGAAATCAAAGGGGAACAGGTGAAGCTTGGCATTAACGCACCGAAGGAAGTTCCTGTATACCGTAAGGAAGTCTATGTACAGATTCAGAATGCCAATAAAGAAGCAATGGACGTCAACAGTCTGGAAGACTTCAGGAATTTGTTTGATTGATTTTGTAGATAATTCCCTTTCTTAGGAAGGGGAATTATCCCCGCTTAACATACGAATCATTTCAGCAAGACGCACTTCATAAGTATGGTATTTCGCCACTTTCTCGAAACCATTTAAAGCGATTTCCATCCGTACATCGTCATGATGCAGATAATATTCTATTTTGGAAATCAAATCTTTCGTATCTTCATATACTTCCAAATCTTTCCCGATTTCAAAATATTCCGGCAGTTCCGCCTGATAGTTGCTGATTAGGAAGCCGCCGCAGCCAAGTACGTCCCATACGCGCAGGGAAAGCCCTGTTTCAATCGGGCGCATGGTAATGTTCAGATTGATTTTGGCATGATGGAAAATTTTGGGCATTTCCGTCAGCGTATTGGCGCCGCCCATCGCATGGACTTTCGGCAGGGGGGATGTGTCGCTGCGGGTATAGAGAGAGACGTCAAAGCGCTCTGACAAGGCGGAAAGAATCGACACCCTTTCCACATTGGCAAGTTTCATGCCGATATATTGATGCGCCGCCAGATAACGGTCCGTATCGAGAAAGACGTCCTGCCCCTTATAAAAATCCGGGTCTGCGGAAGCAATTTCCTGCACGATGTTATCCGGCAGCGTATCATAGATGAAGTTATAGCCAAAGACTTTCATCTGCGCCTGTATCAGTCCGTTTACATAGCCCTGCGCATAATCAGAAACGACAAGCTTGTCATATTTGCATTTTTCAGAATAAAGGGAACCTACAAAAACGACATCCCTGTCATATTTCAAACGTTCCGATTCTTCCATATCCAGAATCACCTGTTCCATACGCTTTACATTGGTGGCAAGCGGCAGATAATAGATGTGCTCCGGGTTATAGGGGCGGAAAAATTCATACTGTGCCCTATCGAATAAAAAAATGCGGTTCCACTCGTTTTGCAGGGCGTTGGAAAAAAGCTCCGCCACCGGACTGTCCACGCTCCAGCAGACATAGGGCACATGGAAGCGGTTACAGGTATAGGAAATCGCCGGATAGAAATTGATGCTGAACACAAAGGAAAGCCGGCGGGAGAGAATCCATTCCGTAATTTTAGAGGCGCACTGTGCGGGCGTAACGCTCTTATCAGTCATTTCCATGGTTTCTTGATGGACTATAATGCCAAAGTCCCGGAATGCCTGGATGATATCGGGTTCACAGATGCTATTGTAACGGTAAATAAGAATTTCCATAAATAGAGATACCTTTCCTGAGATTCCTATGCTATAATAAAACAGATAACTGCTGTCATAGCGATACATAACAGACGCAGCATAGCTTATTTTAGCATAAATAAAAACGAAGGGGTAGCGTTTTGAAGATTTTATTTCTATACAGCAGAATACAGACCGTTGTCGGCATCATACGCGCGCTTTCTAAATTGGGGCATGAGGTGGAAGTCTATCCGCGCGCGGCGGAGGAGCTGGAAACAGAAGAAGAAATACAGAAACTCAGAGACTTTTTGGAAAAGAAGAGATTTCATTTTGTGATTTCCAATGCAGGGACGCCGGCGGTGGGACTCTTGAGCCATGAGATGGGAATCCGATACGCCGTCTATGGGATGGATTCGCCGATGTATGAGACATACCTGCCTTCGTTTCAGCAGTATGACAACTGCTATTTCTTTTATTTTGATTATAGAGAGTATCTATTGGCGAAGCAAAAAGGATATCCGCATGTATATTATCTGCCGCTTGCCGGGGATATGGGAGCGGCTGGGAAGATTACCGTCACAGACGCGGATGTCAGGAAATACGGCTGCGAGATGTCTTTTGTAGGGGCTTTATACAGTGGAAATGCCTACGATGGGTTTATCGGACGCTTCCCCGTAAAAATGCAGCAATCTTTTTCGGATATGCTGGAGCAGAGCGCCTTTTGCTGGGATGGACAGGACAGGTTGGGACGTTTCATGACGCCGGAGCTTGCGACGTATCTTTATCAGACTTGTCCCGAAGTTTATAATGCGCCCTATGAGCTGCCTATGGAATATTATTTTAAAGAAATTTTCTTCGCACGGAAGCTGACCCATATCGAGAGGACGCTTCTGATGGAGCTGTTGGCGGAGCGGTATGATTTCCGGTTGTATACGAGAGATAGCGAGCAGGTTCCCGCAGGCGTCAGGAGATTTGGCGAGGTGGACCAGCAGACGGAGGCATATAAAGTATTTTCTGCCAGTAAAATCAATCTGAATATTACGATGCGCAGCATAGAAAGCGGCGTGCCCCTGCGGGTTTTTGATATTATGAGCATAGGCGGGTTTGTCCTGTCTAACTATCAGGAAGAAATCCCCCGGTTGTTTGAAGAAGATAAAGAAATCGTGACTTTTAAAAGCCCGGAGGAGTTAGTGGAAAAGGCGGATTATTATCTGGCGCATGAAGAAGAGCGGTCGCATATCGCCAGAAACGGCTGTCAGAAAATAAAACAATGCTATACTTATGAGAAGCAGGTAGAGAAAATTATATCCATTTTATACTCTGCACCCTAAATTATTTTATGTTTTTTCCGATATATACAGCAAAGGATTATGTTTTGTCTTTTTGCGCAAATTTTCGGGGCAGGGCATATCTTGGACGATTCTATAGATAAGAGATACTATTAATCCAATATCACACGGAGGTGATTCACAATGGCAATTGAACCTTTAAGCAGTGTAATGAGTTTTCAGGCGCAGGATGCGCCCAAACCGCGGGTACAGACTGCGCAGCCGGTGAACATGGAGGTTTCACCGGATGACCAGACTGAAAATGTGGATAAGACCACAGCGTCTGTCGTTCAGACCCAGGCGGAAGACAGTGAGGAAGAAAAAGGCGCCGGCGAGGGTGCAGAGCGGCAGCAGATGAGAAATTCCCAGTCCGCCAATGAACAGTTGAAAAAAGCGATTGCGGAAATGAACCGCAAAATCAACAACAGCAACGAAGAGGCTGTTTTCGGCGTCCATGAGGATACGAACAGAATTATGATTAAAATCGTGGATAAAGATACGAAGGAAATTATCAAGGAATTTCCGCCGGAGAAAACACTGGACATGATAGCGAAAGTCTGGGAAATGGCGGGTATTCTCGTAGATGAGAAGAGATAGGAGGTAAGATAGATGTCAATCAGGGTTACAGGTATGTATTCCGGTCTTGATACGGAAAGTATTATATCTGAATTGGTATCTGCGCAGAGTGTGAAGAAAAGCTCTCTTGTCAAGGCCCAGACGAAACTGAGCTGGAAACAGGATGCGTGGAAAGCGCTGAATACGAAGATTTACAGTTTTTATACCAATACGCTCAGCAACATGCGCTATGAGTCTTCTTATATGAAGAAGACGACGAAAGTATCCAATCCGAATGCGATCAGCGTCGTTACCGGAGCGGATGCGGTAGACGGCGTAAGAAGCGTCAGCGTCAATAAGCTTGCCAAGGGCGGTTATGTGACAGGCGCGGATTTGACCGGAAAGGGTAATACCGGGTTTAGCGGGGGCGCGCATCTGGGGCTGCTATTAAAGTATAGTATGTTAAGCAGCGACAATAATGAAGAGTTAGACCCTGCTAAAAGTCTTAACAGCAGCAGTAATTTGTCCGGAAGCTTCAGCGTAGTAGATGTGACCGGCGCTTCTTATAAGATTAACGTCACAGCAAATACGACCATTAATGATATAGTCGATCAGTTAAAGAAAGCGGGGCTGAACGCCAATTATGACGAGGACAGCCAGAGGATTTTTGCCAGCGCCAAGACAACGGGCAAGTACAGCGACTTTGCTTTAATCGGAAACGATGAAGGCGGTATGAATGCGCTGGCGGTTCTTGGTTTGTTGTCTGATAAAGATTTGGCAAGCGCTGAATATACCACATGGGCTGCCTACAGAACCGGCGCAGCGACAGGCGATAGGAATGATGGAAGCTACTCAGGCGACTATAATACACTTTTTGATAAGACGGTAGCGGACCGTGCTGCAGCGTTTAAGGCACAATGGGATGCTCTTACAGAGAGTAATAAAAAATTGGATGAGGCTAATCAGGATATCGTGAAGGAAATGAGCGATATTGATGCAGTCGGCCGTAAGTTTACTGAGCAAAATCCTGGAAACACCCTTTCCGATATTTATAAGTCTTTATATGATGACGGCGGACTCTACGATCAGCTTCAGGCGGCGCGCAAGGACTATGAGAATGAGACGGACGTCGATGATAAGAACGCGAAAAAGGTGCTGCTGAACAATATTCAGAAGCAGTATGACGAGACCAAGGCAAAGGCGACGGATTTCTTAGATGATTTGTATGCAGGCAAGCTGGTTGAGAAAAAAGATAAAGACGGAAATATCGTATATGAGCAGAAGGAAGATGAGAGCGGCAATCCTGTTTTTGAAGCGGATGGTGTAACGCCTGCTTATGATTACAGCAAACCCGTTATGGTGCGCGAGGGCGGCGGTCTTGTTGACCAATGGAACGCCTATCAGAAGGATGGCAAGCTTCCAGACGGCGTGAGCGCGGACGACTTGAAAGCAGAGATAGCTTCCTATAATAAATGGCTCGCTGCATTCGCCAACACGGAAGCCAACAGGGATGCCATGGTCAAAAATAAGGCGCGGATGGTTGAAGTTCACAAGTACTTTGAAACCGATGCAGACGATGATACTAAGGCAGTAGGCACGGATACCTTAAAAGCGGAAGTCAAGGCAGAGTTTGATAATAAGATTGACGCTGCGAAACTGGTTACGGACGGTAAATACGCAGCGATGGCAAAGGCTGCGAAAATTGAGGGACAGGACGCTGAGATATCCATTAACGATGCGATTTTTACCTCTTCCACCAATACCTTTACTGTCAACGGGCTGACGCTGACGGCGCAGGAAGTAACAAGCAGTCCGGTGACGCTGACGACGTCAACCGATACGGACGGCATCTATGATATGATTAAGAATTTCTTCTCAGAATATAATAAACTGATTAATGAGATGGATTCTTTATATAATGCGGATTCTTCCAAGGGATATGAACCGCTGACTTCGGAAGAGAAAGACGCGCTGTCGGATACCGAAGTGGAAGAGTGGGAGAAGAAAATCAAAGATTCCCTGCTCCGCAGAGACAGCACATTAAGCTCCGTATCGTTCTCTATGGTTTCCGCACTGCTACAGGGAGCGAAAGTCAATGGGAAGCAGATGTATTTATCTGATTTCGGCATCAATACGTTAGGATACTTTAAGGCGGATAAGAATGAAAGAAACGCATATCATATCGACGGCGATGCGGATGATGTGGATACGAAAGCAAACGAAGACGTCTTAAAGAAGATGATTGCCTCAGACCCGGAAACCGTTATGAGTTTCTTTACCCAGCTTTCTACTAATCTGTATGATAATCTGACCGATAAGATGGCGAGTACTACCATGAGCAGCGCGTTCACGGTTTATAATGATAAACAGTTGAAGAAAGAGTATGAGGCTTATACGGAGAAGATTACGGCGCAGGAAGAGAAACTGAATAACTTAATGGACAAATGGTACAGTAAGTTTTCCAAGATGGAAACTGCCATGGCGAAATTAGAGTCCAGGAGCAGTTCCCTGACAAGTCTGTTCGGCGGTTGATGATGACAGGAATGCTGCATCAAGAAGCGCGTTAAAATCAAGGAGGATGAATGGCTATGCCGGCACGCAACCCGTTTGCAGAGTATACAAACAATAAAATAATGACTGCTTCCCCGGCGGAAGTGACACTGATGCTGTATGAGGGCGCTATTAAGTTCTGCAATATAGCGATTATCGCCATTGAGCATGGCGAGATGGAAAAGGCGCATGTCAACATCAAGAAGACGCAGCGTATCATTGAGGAATTTAGAAATACCCTGGATAGGCAGTATGAGGTCGCGGAAGAATTTGATAAGATATACACCTATCTGCTTCAGAGGCTGTTGGAGGCGAATGTCAAGAAAGACAAAGAGATTCTGGAAGAGGTTAACAGACATCTGCGGAGTGTCAGGGATACCTGGAAAGAAGTTATGAAACGCTGCAACGAGGCGTAGAAAGGGCAGGTATGAGTCAGAATAGCGCACAGATATTACTACAGAGCCTTGAAAAGAAAAACGTGGTACTCGATGCAATTATTGAGCAGAACAGTATTCAGGAAGAGCTTTTAAAAAGCGATAATCCCGATATGGACGCTTTGGATGTTTCCATTGAACGCATCGGCGAGTTTGTCGAAGAGCTGGATAAGCTGGACGAAGGGTTTGAATTGTTATATGAGCGTCTGCGCGGCGAGCTGATGGCAAACCGTCCTGCTTACAAGGCGGAAATTGCCGGTATGCAGGAGCAGATTCAGCAGATTACGGATAAGGTAGTCACGATTAACGCTGCCAGGATGCGTAACCAGATGCGGGCGGAAAGCTTTTTCAAGCAGAAAGCCAAGGATATCAAAAATGCGGTATCCAAGACCAATGCGGCGAAGAACTACTATAACAATATGAATAAGCTCAACTTTGTGGCGCCGCAGTTTTATGACAATAAGAAGTAGGGTAAAAAAATTCAAAAAAATTTTTCAAAAGCCCTAAAGTAAATCAGATTCCCACCGATATATATTACAAGTAAAGCAAAGCTACTTACTTAACTAGCAGTAATGGAACCGAAGGTAGCGTACGAGCCGGAGGTCCATTGCAACAAAAAAATAGCGGCAAGGATGCCGTATTAAATTCAAGGAGGAATATATTATGGTAGTACAACACAACATTACAGCGATGAACTCTAACAGAATGCTCGGCGTTACAACAAGCGCTCAGGCAAAATCAACAGAGAAGTTATCTTCCGGTTACAAGATTAACCGTGCAGCAGATGATGCAGCAGGTCTTTCCATTTCCGAGAAGATGAGACGTCAGGTAAGAGGTCTTACCCAGGCAGCTGCAAATGCACAGGATGGTATTTCTGTAGTACAGACAGCAGAAGGTGCGTTAAACGAAGTTGAGGATATGTTACAACGTATGAACGAACTGGCTGTTAAAGGTGAAAACGGCACTCTGACAACAACAGACCGTGCTTCCATCCAGGCTGAAATCAGACAGCTGATGAGCGAAGTTGACCGTGTACAGAGTACAACCACATTCAACGAGATGAACCTTCTGGATGGTTCCTTCATCAAAGGTCTTCAGGTTGGCGCAGAAGCTGGTCAGCACATCGAAATCAGCGTAGCTAACATGAGTATGGTTGGTCTGGCAAGTGGTATCGCAAACAAACTCTATACCGCGATTACCTATAACAACTTGACACAGGGTACTACAACGATTGTAAGCACAGCTTATACGAAGAATGCTACAAGCGGCGTCGTACAGGGTAGTGTAGTAAGTAAGACAATCAATACCTGGAGTGCAATGGGTGCAAATGGTTACAATAAGACTACGATGACAAGTACAGTTGCGTTAAACCTTGTAACATCTTTCATGAATCTGCAGACAGGTGACCCGGCGACAGTTGCTACAACAAGAGATTTCAACAGCTTGAATGCGTTCATCAAAGGTGCATTGGCAATCGTATCTTCCCAGAGATCTGACCTTGGTGCTATCCAGAACAGATTGGAGCACACGATTGCGAACTTGAACAACATCGTTGAGAACACCACATCTGCTGAATCCGCTATTCGTGATACGGATATCGCTACTGAGATGGTTAAATACTCCAACAACCAGATCTTACAGCAGGCAGGTACATCCATGTTGTCACAGGCAAATCAGGCGAACCAGTTGGCACTGTCCTTACTTGGCTAATGACAGCATAGTTGTTAGGAAACATCATAAGGTAAACTACCAGAGAAGCCACTCCGTTTGGGGTGGCTTCTTTTTACTTACGGAGGAACTCTAGCCGCGCCTTTGCCGGCGCAAAATCGCCGCATTTCTCATAACAGGCCACAGCGCTGGGGATATCCCCCAGCTGCATACAGATTTCGCCGATTTGATAGATTGGAAGAAAACTATTGGCGCCGTTTTGTTTGCAAAGCGGGACGCCGATTGCCTTTTGATACTGCGTCAGCGCCTGTTCATACATGTGATTCTGTTTATAGATATTCCCCATTAGATACAGGAAATCCGCGACAGGCGAAAAGGCGTCATAAATCCCTTCAAAGCCCAGCGCGGTTTCTTCCTGCCCGGTACGCAGCAGGGCGTTCCCATAGGATACGACCATCGCCTGTACATAGGCAAGCTCCGGGTCTAAATCAAAGGACAGCCCTTTGTCATAGTATTCGCAGGCATGAGCAAAATCTTCGATAATCTCGCAGGTTTTTCCTAATTGATAATACAGATAGGGATTGTCCGGTTCCTGTAGAAGCTGCTTCTGCAAGAGCGTTAAATTGCGCTGATGCTTGGCGATGCTTTCTTCCTTGGTCATGTCGTATCCGGTGTGTAGAAGCGTTGTTTTTAACAGATAGGCGGAAATTTCTTTCCCCCGGATGGGCGTAAGCTGCTCATGAATCATGCCGGTATAATGAAAGAGCCTTTTATCAAAAAAACGCTCTGTATAATCCGTATTATTGAGTGTGAGAACGCCATTTTCGGTTACAAGGTTTTCCCTCGATACCGACCCCACGCTGCCCGATAAGTGTTTACGGAACCAGGTCAGTTCTTCCACATCGATGTTTTTAATCTGTTCGTCGCAGTCCATCATAAAAATCCAGTTATTGGAAGCTGCACGCAGAGAAAAATTCCTAGCGGCGCTAAAGTCGTCGCACCAGGCAAAATCCAGAACCCGGTCCGCATACTTTGCCGCAATTTCCTTCGTGCCATCACTAGAGCCGGTATCCACCACAATAATTTCAAAATCATAAGGCTTAATCGAAGCAAGACATTTCTCGATTCTTTTTTCTTCATTCTTAGCAATCATGCATACGGAAATGGGCTGCATATCCATAGTTCCTTTCTTTTTCTATTCTGTTTTGGACGCCGGCACTCCTAACTCCTGCAGCTTGTTAATCGCCAGCGGATAGCCATAGCCCGCGGAAATCTGATAAAATTCTATGGCTGAGGGAAGTTTCCCAAGCATCTCATTGACCAGACCCATATTAAAATAGGCGACGAAAGTATTGGAACCTTCTATGCTGCTGTAGGGACACTTACTCGCCTTGACAAATTCCATCATCGCTTTTAACGGCTGATTATTATTCAGATAGATAAGCCCCATATTGTTAAGAAAACTTGCATCTTTGGAAAAACGATCGTAGCGGGGTTCAAAGAAGGCGAGCGCTTCTGCATGACGCCCGGTGTTCGACAAGGCATTCATAAATCCGGTCACAATGATTGGCAGCCAGGGCTGGTCGTCGCTAATGGGAAACTCGAAAGCTTTCTTATAATAGCGATAGGCATTTTCATGATCATCGACGCTGTTATAGGACTGCCCTATCTGGAAATAGAAATAGGGTTCATTCGGATTTTTCTCGATTTCCTTCAGCAAAAGGTCATTGTTGCGCTCTGCTTTTTTCAACATAGAGTCTCTGCCGCCGACATAGCCCACATGGTCTACAGTGAGAGGAATGTCGTAACGCTCATAATATGTGCCATTTGTCTTAATCTCAGTGACTTGCTCGTGTATCGTTGATTGATATTCGTAATACCGTTTATGAAAAAGGCGTTCCACCCTGTCGGGGGAATTGAGCGTTTGTCCATGGAAATGATAATAGTTGTTCCTGAGAAGCATCCCGACGGCGCGGGGGTGTTTTTCAATTTCCTGATAAAGCGCTTCGATATCCAAATCAATCAGAAATTCGTCGCTGTCTATGATTAATACATAGTTATGGGACGCTTTTTTCAGGGAAAAGTTTCTTGCCGCGCTGAAATCGTTAATCCATTCAAAGTCATATACCAAATCGGTGTATTGCAAGGCAATTTCCTTGGTAGAATCGGTGGAACCGGTGTCCACGACAATGATTTCAAAACCGTAAGGAACTAAGGGGGCAAGGCATTTGCCGATATGTTGTTCTTCATTTTTTGTAATAATACAGACTGAAATAGGGATCATAGGGGGTCTCCTTTGTTGATTTTGATTATTTTCGCTATTTTACTTGTTTTATGTCATTAAACTTATTGAAACGACCCTTCCAAAAGCTGCCCGAAATCCATTATAAATTCTCATGTATAGTTGTCAAGAATTTATACGGCATTTGTATTCAGATGTTTATTCAGCTTTTTGTCGAAAGTAAATACTGTCTCATCATTCAATGAATGGTAGGCGACAAGTAAGCAGTCAACAAAGTCAAGTGATGTACTGGCGAACAGGTCTATCGCATAGACCACGCAATCAGCATTTTCAATCCGGATGATGGCTGACAATCCACGGATAATTGACTTGATTTTGTCTCTTGGGGTGGAGTAGACACTTTTTAATACATACACTACTTCTGCAATGATCTCCGGTTTTGTATATGCGCCGGATACAATGACTTCCGTTGCAAGTTTTGCCATTTCATCATTGTCATTTAAAACGAATCTCAAAATAACATTAGTGTCTATCAGTTGCATATTTTTCCGCAATAGCACGTTCAAAAGCCCCCTCTTCCTGTTCTATCAATGCCGGATTAGCATATTCGTGAGCGATTCCGAGCATGGATTGTATAGTTTCCATTTTTGCAGATTCGGACGGTGATTCATAATTGTCTGAATCTATAAACCGCACAAACGCATAAACTGTTTCAATTTTATCATTTGGCATAGTCTCTAATAGACCGATGGTTTTCTCTAAAGTTGACATTGCAAAACCTCCTATTTTTGTTCGGGTAAAAATTTTAATGTTTTATATATTATATCAATATCTTTGTCTGTTAAACTCTCAAAGTCGTCAAGTTGCAACCGCAGGATTTTGTAAAAAGCATCCAAGGAATGTTCAAGACAATTCCGGAGCGCAAGCATGTTGCACGAGTCTCACACCAACGCCAGCTCCTGAAACATCTGCCTTACGCGGTGGCGGTAAGTGTGTCCGGCCACAAGTTTATCGTGTCCGTTTCTGGCAATCGCGAGCCGTTCTTCGTCATGGGATAAGTAATATTCTATTTTGCGCAGCAAATCTGCTTCGCTTTCATAAAAATCGAAATCTTCCCCCGGAATGAAATAGTCTAGGAAGTCATTCTGATAGTTACTAAGCAGAAAACCGCCGCTGCCCATAATGTCGAAAGCCCGCTGGGGGATGCCGCTTTTGATACTGCGCAGGGAAATGTTTAAGTTGATTTTACTTTGTTTAAAGACCAGGGGCATTTCCCGGTAGGGTTCCACGCTGCCGTGGTTTTGTAAGTTAGGCAGCTTAAATTGCGGGTCATGGGTAAATAAATCAAAGGGATGGCGCGCAGAAACAGCCTGTAATAGACTGACGCGTTCCATGCCGGTGATTTTGCGGTTAATCACATATTGGGCGTAAAGATATTCCCTTGTTTCTACGCCGTCGGGATTCGGATCCATAGGCAGGGCACGGTATAAATCTTCCATTATGGGGGCTAAGGATTCCTGGATGAAGTTATAGCCCTGTATCTGCATCTGGGAAGCCATCAGTGCGTCCAGATAGCCTTTTGCATAGTCGGATAAGCCGTTCATCCTGTCAAAAAAATTATGTTTTTCCGTATATAAAGAGCCGACGAAAGAGATATCATAGCATGGCGCCGTATCGCTTACGCTTAGTCCGTCCAGCCGCTCGGTATTTGCCGCCATAGGAAGATAGTGTACCGTAGGGATGCCCGCGTTGTGAAATTCCAGGTACAATTCTTTGTCGAATACATAAATCACATTGCAGGGATTGATGGTAGTGTAAGAATACAGCATGACATAAGGACTGTCATAAATCCAGGAAATATAAGGGATATTCTCTTTCTTACAGACATTGGATATTACCGGGAAATAATTAAAAGAAAAGACGATATCGGGAACTTCCCGATGCAGCGAAGCAGAAAGCTCTGCCATTATATCCTCGTCATGTCTGGAATCCTTATTGGAGAAAGGAAAGCAGACGAGAGTATGCCCTTCTTTACGAAAAGCCTCTTTCATATCTTCATTTCCAAAACTTGCCCATTCAATCAATAGTATTTTCATATAAATAGTATGACATAATTTTGCAGAATAATCAATGTCTGGATAAAAAATGCAGCCGTGCTTTTGCCGGTTCAAAGTCACCGCATTTTTTATAATATGTCCGGGCTTCTTCTGGATGATTGGTACATTCATAGATGACGCCGATGTTATAATTGGCACGGTAACTGTTGACGCCTTCCACGCTGAACTGTTTTATCGTGGTAGACTTTTCAAACTCTGCAATCGCTTCAGCAAAGAGTCCGTTGTTCATATAAATAAGCCCCATCAGAAAGACGAAATCCGCCCTGTCTGAGAAAACGTCGTAGACGCCTTGTAGATTCAGGGCTTCCTTGGGGCGTTTTAAATCCAGCAGGCAGTAGCCGTAGGATTCGACCATCGTCCGCACATAATCCTGTGAGGGGTCTACATCCATAGCAAGCCCTAGTTGAAACCATTCATAAGCTTTCTCATAATCCTGCAGTTTGCGACAGCTTTGTCCGAGCTGGCAGTAAAGATATGCATCAGGTCCCTTGGCGGCAAGTTCTTTCTCTAAGAGGGATAGATTGCGCAGGGATTTTGCCCGCATCTCTTCTTCGGAACCGTCATAGCCCACATGCAGGACAGTAATAGGGGCGGCGTAAGTATCTGAGGAAAAGTTTTCTTTCGGCACGAGCTGTTCATGAATAGCGCCGTAAAAGCAATAGTAATTTCTGTTAAAAAAGCGGCTGACACGGCTGTTTTCTAAAGAAGTCAGCCCCTGTTCCCTGAAACGGCTGCGGATAAGAATCCGCCCCAGACTGCGGGGGTGTCTATCCATGCAGAGGCGGAGTTTGTCTTCTTCAATGGATTCCAGATATTCGTCGCAGTCAATCGATAAAATCCAATCGTTGGAAGCCTTGGACAGTGCAAAATTCCTGGCGGCGCTAAAATCGTTGATCCAGTCAAAATGAAAAATATTATCGGTATAGTTTGTAGCGATATCCAGTGTCTTGTCAGTAGAGCCGGTATCCACTAAAACTATCTCATAATGGTAGGGTTTTAGCCTCTTTAAGCATTCTTCCAAATGTTTTTCTTCATTTTTGGCAATTATGCAAACGGAAATTGGCAGTGACATTGGCTTCATTGATTTAGTTCTCCCAGTCTTTTTACAGCGTTACTATAGTCGCCGCATTTTTGGTAATATTTTTTGGCATTTTCCATATCGCCCAGCGTTTCGTAGATGCTGGCGATATTGTAGTAGGCGCGGTAACTGTTGACGCCTTTGCGCGAATAGGAAGAAAGCGTCGTGGCTTTTTGAAACTCTGCAAGCGCCTTATCCCACATTTTTTTCTTCATATAAATCATACCCATCAGATAGACGAAATCGGCATGTTTCTCAAAACGGCTGTAGTGGTCTTGTAAGGTCAGCGCCAAGTCATATTTGGCAAGCTCGATCAGGCAATAGCCGTAAGTTTCCGTCATGCTCTGGACGAAAGCGGAATGTGGGTCGGCGTTAAGGTCCATACCCAGCTTATAATAGTAGGCGGCTTTTTCTAGGTCATTTAAGGAAATATAGTTTTGTCCAAGCTGGAAATAGATATAGGGGTTTGGTCCTTTCAGTTCCAAATCCTGCAGAAGCATTTCCAGATTACGAGTGGCGCGCATCCGTTTATCAGATTCGGACACATAGCCTTCATGATAGAAGGTGAGCGGAAGCGGAAAGGAGTCCGGCTCTTTTCCATCCAGAGTTGTGACCTGTTCATGAATGCTGCCTTCATAATGACAGTAGTTGCGGTTAAAAAGCCTGCCGATTCGCTCTGTCATGACGGAGCGCACGCCCTGGATGATGTAGGGGTTGTTGCGGATAATCATGCCTACGGAATCCACGTTGTCTCGTAAGATATCCTCTAAGTCGGCAAGGTTGATATTTTCCAGATATTCGTCGCAGTCGATATTCAGAATCCAGTCGTTGCTCGCCTGGCTGATGCAGAAATTTCTTGCGGCGCTGAAATCATTGCACCAGTCGAAATGAAAGACCTTGTCCGTATATTTTTGCGCTGTTTCTATGGTTCTGTCTACAGAGCCGGTATCCGCCACCACGATTTCAAATTTGCAGGGGCGCAGTCTTTTAAGACATTCTTCGATATGAATGTCTTCATTTTTGGCAATCATACAAACGGTAATGGGTAACATAGTCAATCAGCCTTCCTTTTATGCAATCGTAATTTTTTTAAACTTAATTTTTTCAAACTTATTTTATCATTTTTTGCAGATTCCTACAATGATTTCGCTTTGATTTCACCCGGATTTCATCGGATTTTACCTAGTTTTTACCCGATTTTTTCAGATTCTTTAAGAAAATTTCGATGATAGCTACGGAATTTCGTTTAAAATATGCAAGAAATGGTTTCTTTTTTGCGATTTTTATGGTAGAATAACTCTATGCAAAGTGATTGGTGAGGTCATCTTCGCTATGAGTATGAAAATTTACATTTTAGGAGGGACTGCATATGACTAAGGCAGAGATGTTAAAAGCAGAAATTTTATTACAGTACAAGAGCGTACGACAATTCGCGATTGAAATGGAAATTCCATATTCTACACTTGTAACCGCACTGGACAGGGGCATCGAGGGAATGGCATACGGAACCGTAATCAGGATGTGCGATAAGCTGAATCTGAATCCGGTTGATTTTTCTCCGCTGGATAAGAAGAGTCCGCTTGGCAGCAAGATTCTGGAAAACAGAGTCATGCAGTATTATGTGAAGCTCAATAAAAACGGGCGTAAGAAGGCACTGGAACTGATGGAGGATTATGCGCAGCTTGAGAAATATCAGGCGGCGGAGTAGCGGTTATGCGATATGATTATCTGGTAGTCGGTTCCGGGCTGTTTGGTTCCGTCTTTGCGCATGAGATGACGAAGCAGGGGAAAAAAGTCCTAGTCATCGACAAAAGAAGTCACATTGCAGGAAATATTTACACGGAAACAATTTTGGACATTCCCGTACATAAGTATGGGGCACACATTTTTCATACGTCGAGTCAGCCGGTATGGAATTACGTCCGCCAGTTTGCAGAGTTTAATCATTATGTAAATTCGCCTGTGGCAAGATATGGAGAGGAACTTTATAACCTTCCCTTTAATATGAATACGTTTCATCAGATGTGGGGCGTTGTAACGCCGGCGCAGGCGAAGAAAAAAATCGCCGAACAGATAGCGCAGTCAGGAATCGAGAACCCACAGAATCTGGAGGAACAGGCGTTGTCTTTGGTTGGGCCGGACGTCTATGAGAAATTAATCAAAGGCTATACGGAGAAACAATGGGGACGCAGCTGCAAGGAACTGCCCGCTTTTATTATCAAAAGACTGCCGCTTCGTTTCATCTATGATAACAACTATTTTAACGATACTTATCAGGGGATTCCGATTGGAGGTTATACGGGTATCATAGAGAAACTATTATCTGGGATAGAAGTGAAGACGGGCGTTTCCTATCAGGAATATATCCAGCCCGCATCTGCGGGGCAGCAGGAAGACTTTGCAGACCGAACAGGGAATACGTTTGAAAAAGTGCTTTATACGGGAATGATTGACGAGTATTTCGACTATCGTCTCGGACATCTGGAATACCGCTCTTTGCGGTTTGAATGGGAAGAAATGCCGGAATGCGATAACTATCAGGGGAATGCGGTAGTCAATTATACGGATAGGGAAACACCATATACGAGGGTGATAGAACACAAACATTTTGCATTCGGTAAACAGAAAGGCACTGTGATTTCGAGAGAATATTCTGCGGAATGGAAACCAGGTGAGGAACCTTATTATCCAGTGAATGATGAAAAAAATAATACTTTGCTGCAGGCTTACCGGGCGCTTGCCGAAAAAGAACCGCGGGTTCTGTTCGGGGGACGTCTTGGGGAATATCAATATTATGATATGGATAAAGTCATTGCGGCGGCATTGCGTATGGTAGAACAGGAAGCAGCCGGGGAAAATAAATAACCCCGGCTGTTTTTTTCTTGACAATTCCCTGTTCTCTGCTATAATACATTTATATAGTTTGAATATCAAAATATTAAGCTATCAAATAAAGAGCGGGAGGTTTTGGTATGGACTGGGATGAAGCGATTCGGGAACTGGATGAGAGAAGAAAAAGGGCGCTTGCGGGAGGCGGAAGGCAGCGGGTTGAGAAACAGCACCAAAGCGGCAAGCTGACGGCAAGGGAGCGGATAGAGATATTGCTGGATGAAGGCACTTTCGTCGAAGTGGACGGATTTGTGGAATCCAGAATCGACGATTTTGATTTGGATAAAAGACGTGTGCCGGGAGACGGCGTTGTGACAGGCTATGGGGAAATTGACGGAAGGCTGGTCTTTGTATCCAGTGAGGATTTCACGGTAATCGGCGGGACGCTGGGCGAATATCATTCCTTCAAAATCTGCCGGATTCAGGATATGGCGATGCAGATGAAAGCGCCGCTTATCTGTATCAATGACAGCGGCGGCGCCAGAATCGAGGAAGGGATTTCTTCTTTAAGCGGTTACAGCGGCATGTTTCTGCGGCATACACAGGCTTCCGGCGTCATTCCGCAGATTGCCGTCATCTTAGGTCCTTGTTCCGGCGGCGCCTGTTATGCACCTGCTATCTGCGACTTTATTTTTATGGTCAAAGATATCTCCAAAATGTTTATCACCGGTCCCAATGTGGTGAAGACGGTCATCAACGAAGAGGTATCGACAGAAGAACTGGGCGGTGCGCAGGTACATGCAGAAAAAAGCGGTGTTTCCCATTTTACTTATGAATCAGAAGGAGAATGCCTGATGGGCGTCCGCAAGCTGTTATCTTATCTGCCGGGCAATTATGAGGAAAAGCCGCCCGTTATCAATACGAAAGAAAGGCAGAAGCATCTAACTGGCGTCGGTAAAGTATTTGGCAGGTTTGGGAAAGTAGATGGGGCGTTGAAATTAAAGGCAGCGCAGATTAAAGATATCGTGCCGGACAATTCCCGCCATGCTTATGATGTAAAAGAAGTGATTCATTGTATCGTAGATGAGGGAAGCTTTTTCGAGGTACAGAAAGAATTTGCCCAAAATGGTGTAGTAGGATGGGGCAGAATGGATGGCAGGGTCGTGGGCTTTGTAGCCAATCAGCCAAATGTCATGGGTGGTTCCCTCGATTATCATGTATCGGATAAAATAGCCAGATTTATCCGCTTCTGCGACTGTTTCAACATTCCGCTTGTCACGCTGATTGACGTGCCCGCCTTTTTACCGGGGACGGCCCAGGAGCACAACGGGATTATCCGTCACGGGGCGAAGATTTTATACGCCTATTCGGAGGCAACCGTGCCGAAGATATCGCTGATTATGCGCAAAGCGTATGGCGGCGCTTATATTGCGATGAATTCAAAAGAAATGGGAGCGGATATCGTCTATGCCTGGCCCATTGCGGAAATCGCCGTCATGGGGGCGGACGGGGCGGTCAACATTGCGTTTAAAAGGAAGATTAAAGCTGCCACAGACCCGGAAGCGATGCGCGCCCAGTGCAAGGCGGAGTATGAACAGCGTTTTCTCAATCCCTATGTCGCGGCGGCAAGAGGCTATGTCAACGAAGTAATCAAGCCGGAAGAAACAAGGGACGCGTTAATCAAGGCGCTGCACGGACTGAAAAATAAGAAGGTGGAAAGACCGGGAAAGAAGCATGGGAACATTCCATTGTAAAAGAGAATAAACGCCTATTCTTTCACTGCAATCATAAAAATCCTCTACGATACCTTGCGATATCATAGAGGATTTTCTTTTGCAAAGCTGCTCCTAGCAGTAACTATTAAACATCATCCCGCTGTAGGCGCTGGTGATGTAGGGGGTTGCAAAGTTTTTACCCGGATTCTTATAGGCTACGACAATATTGTTGACGTAATCCATTGGGTTCAAAGCAATCTGATTGGATTTACGCACCAATGACTGGGTGAAATCGGTAATCGAGGAAAACGCTTCCTGCGCGTTGGAGCCAGTCGCCGTTTTCTGCATCATGTCGCTATCGATTTCCAGCGTACCGTCAAGATTTAAATTCAGTCCTGCAGAAGTCAGTCCCGGCGCATATAGGCGCGTAATGTTGCTGAGGTCATGAACGATACGGTTGCTCTTCGGATGTCTGTCGCTATATTCAGCAGCCGCACGCAAGAACGAATTAAATCCGTTTACCAAAGTGCTGATATTATCCGTCAGGGATTCTACGTCCGTCTTCAGACCGATGGAAGCAGTCTCGCCTTCTTCGCTGCTGACGCCGTTTAAAGTTAAATTGTAAGTGTGCCCTATGGTCACATGGTTGGAAGGTGAAGTGTGCTCCTGACCGTTTACCGAGTATCTGGCATTGGAAGGAGCCGATGCCACATAATCCAAGCCCAGATAATCGACAGCGCCGGAAGTCTTGCTCGTGCGATGGTCCGACACATGGAAAATATGGGATTTATTATTTTTGACGCCGGTTGCGTTGGATTCCAGTTTCAGACAGAAACGGTTTTCATCATCCGCCAGAACCTGCCCGGTAATGCCGATATTGGCATTGCTGATTAATCTGGCAAGACGTTCCTGTACGTTTCTATTCGTGTCTTCCGATTTGATGTTAAACTGAAATTCATAGTTTAAATCGTCGATGCTGATATCGAAAGAATAGGTAGAAGCGGGAAGTCCCACCGGCTCGTCTCCGGGAAGGTAATTTCCCATATTAATCTGTGGAGAAGCAAGCGCATACACTTCCACGTCCATCGAAGGAACGTTTGCGGAATCCCCTTGCGTACCGATATAGGAAGCGGATGCAATATTCTCATTGCTGGAATAAGCTGCTTTCTTATTTAACATCTCGTTTTCATCCAGACCGCCCAGAGAGGCTATCGTATTGCGTAAATCCCTGGCGTTTTCTTTCATGCCGACAGCAAAGGAACAGGACTCCCTGCTTGTATCGAGAATATACAAAGGAGCGTCTTTATTCATTTTGACAATGGAATTATAAACGCTGCGCAGCTCGCTTTTCTTGTGTGTGTCATAAGGCGTACTGCTTTTAGGCGCATAGGTAGTCATATAATAGTTGTAGATGTTGGAATAATTATGAATACTATTATAAGCCATGATACCCCTCCTTTCTTCCCTGAAATCTGATATCATGTAAATGGCGGGCTGTCCGTTGCCTCATATGCCAGAATATTATAATATGAAGATTATAGTTTTATTTTATCATTTTATAAACTGACAGGCAAGCTGAACCTTGTCATAATTTGCATAAATATATAAAATATCAGTATTATATCTATTATATCGTATGGCAGCGTTGGAAAATTAAGCTTTTTTGGGAAAAAATTTATAATTTTTTCATTTTTTTGTTTTAGATTTTTGTTTTAGATTTTTTGGGAAAAGAGTTGACGAAAACTTCCTGTTATGATATAGTATTCAAACGAGATACGATTTAGGTCTTTTTTTTATGCTCAAATTTAGAAGATGAATTAAAGCAAATAGACATGTGGAGGTGGCAAGAATGCGGACAAGAATTACATTGGCATGTACAGAATGTAAACAGCGTAATTACAATACTACGAAAGACAAGAAAACACATCCTGACAGAATGGAAATCAAGAAATATTGTAGATTCTGTAGAAAACATACGCTGCATAAAGAAACAAAATAAGAAACAAGAAACGAATAATGCGGCATAAGGAAGGAGTATCAGATTATGGGAGAATCTGCAAAAACAGATAAAGAATTAAAACCCGTTAAATTCTGGGACGGCGTGAAAACCGAATTTAAGAAAATTACCTGGCCGGATAAGGAGGACCTTCTGAAACAGTCTATTGCGGTTGTTGCGATTTCCGTTGTTGTGGGGGCAATCATTACCGTTCTGGATTTTGTGCTTCAGTATGGCGTTGATTTTCTGACAACATTTACATTGTAGAGTGAGAGGTAATCGTATGGCGGAAGCAAATTGGTATGTTGTGCATACTTATTCCGGGTATGAAAATAAAGTAAAAGCCAATATTGAGAAAACGATTGAGAACAGACATTTAGAGCAGGAAATTCTGGAAGTCCGGGTTCCGATGCAGGACGTAATGGAAATGAAAAACGGAGCCAGAAAGAATGTCCAGAAAAAGATGTTTCCGGGTTATGTGCTAATTAATATGGTAATGAACGACGATACCTGGTATGTTGTGAGAAATACCAGAGGCGTTACAGGGTTCGTCGGACCGGGAAGCAAGCCGGTGCCATTGTCGGAAGCGGAAATGAAACCGCTGGGCATCAAGGTGGAAAATATTACGGTAGACTTTGCGGAAGGCGATACCATCGCGGTCATTGCGGGCGTATGGAAAGATACGATAGGCGTTGTCCAGCGGATGGACTACGGCAAACAGACCGCTACGATCAATGTGGAATTGTTTGGAAGGGAAACGCCGGTGGAAATCAGTTTCGCAGAAGTAAGGAGTATGCAGTAAAAGAGTTAAGAAGTCCGGTGGGAAGTAAAACTCCGGGCAGCAGATATTTATTCCGCTTAGGCGGTTTAAATATAAGTGTGGGAGTATACTTTAGCTGCGCTAAAGCGATTACGCCTATACCACATTATATTTAGGAGGTGCCATTATGGCAAAGAAAGTAGAAGGATATATTAAGTTACAAATCCCTGCTGGGAAAGCTACCCCGGCGCCGCCGGTTGGTCCTGCGCTTGGACAGCACGGCGTAAACATTGTTGAATTTACCAAACAGTTCAACGCAAAGACCGCTGATAAAGGCGACGTTATCATTCCTGTCGTTATCACGGTATATGCGGACAGAAGTTTCAGTTTTGTTACGAAAACTCCGCCTGCTGCAGTCCTGTTAAAGAAAGCATGCAATATCAAATCAGGTTCTGCAGTGCCGAACAAAACAAAAGTTGCAACGATTTCCAAAGCGAAAATCCAGGAAATCGCAGAGCTTAAAATGCCCGATTTAAATGCGGCAAGTCTGGAAGCTGCCATGAGCATGATTGCCGGAACCGCAAGAAGTATGGGCATCACAGTAGAAGAGTAATGGAGGGGCGGATATGAAACGTAGTAAGAATTATCAGGAAACTGCAAAACTGGTAGATCGCAGCGTGCAATATGAGCCAGCAGAGGCAGTTGCATTAGTGAAGAAAACAGCAAGAGCAAAATTTGATGAGACTGTAGAAGTTCATATCAGAACCGGATGCGATGGACGTCATGCAGAACAGCAGATTCGTGGAGCAGTCGTACTGCCGAACGGAACAGGTAAGGCTGTTAAAGTCTTAGTATTTGCAAAAGGGGATAAAGTTGCGGAAGCAGAAGCAGCGGGAGCTGATTATGTAGGCGGCGACGAGCTGATTCCCAGAATCCAGAACGAAGGCTGGCTGGATTTTGACGTTGTAGTAGCGACGCCGGATATGATGGGTGTGGTAGGCCGTCTCGGTAAGATACTTGGTCCGAAAGGCTTAATGCCGAACCCGAAAGCCGGTACGGTAACCATGGATGTGACCAAAGCAGTCAATGATATTAAGGCAGGTAAGATTGAATACAGACTTGATAAAGCCAACATTATCCATGTGCCTGTCGGAAAAGTTTCCTTTGAGGACGCAAAACTGCAGGAAAATTTTGATACCCTGATGGAAGCGATTATCAAGGCAAGACCGTCGGCAGTGAAAGGACAGTTTTTAAGAAGCGTTACCCTTTCTACGACGATGGGGCCTGGCATCAAGGTAAATACGGCAAAGTTCTAATTTGCTATTAGGAAACAAAGAGAATAGGGAGCATCCTGGGCTGTTTGGAGAAAACTGGCTCAGGATGCTTTTTCTTTCTATTTTTTCATGGAAAGATGTGATATACTGGGTGTATGAGAAAGCAAAGAATCCGAAGAAGATATAATTTCATAATGCCATTTTTTGTGACCTTCACATTTGCCGTGCTGGCGGGATTGTTTTTGCTGTTTGCCTATCTCTGGATTGCGACGGATACGCGCCCCGTATATCATCAGTTCCAACTGACGAAGGAAACAGTGCCCGCAGAGGAAGAAGTGCAGGAAATCATCCGCCAGAACGATAAGTATGAGGATATCCTGCAAGACGAGTCCTATATGGCCAAAAACAATATTTATGCCAAAGAGACGGCGGAAGAAGACTGCGTGACCATTACTTTCGCGGGAGATATTCTTTTTGACCCCAATTATGCGATTATGGCGACGCTGCAGCAGCGGGGCGGGGATATTTCCGAGGGCATTGAGGCGGACTTGATAGAGGAAATGAAAAGTGCGGATATCATGATGCTGAACAATGAGTTTCCCTATTCGGACAGGGGAACGCCTACGGAAGAGAAAGCTTTTACTTTCCGGGCGCCGACTTCCTATGTATCCTATTTGGAAGATTTAGGAGTCGATATCGTAGCCCTTGCCAACAACCATGCTTATGATTATGGGGAAGAGGCGTTCTTAGATACCTTACAGACGCTACGGGATGCGGACGTTCCCTATGTGGGTGCGGGCGTAGACCTGGAGGAGGCTTCCGCACCGGTTTATTTCATTGCGAACAATACGAAAATTGCTTTCCTTGCGGCGACTCAGATTGAGAGGCTGGAAAACCCGGATACAAAAGGCGCAACGGAAACAACGCCGGGGGTCTTCCGCTGCTGGGATCCTGCGAAACTCTTAGAAACCGTGGCCGAGACAAAGGAAAACTGCGATTTCCTCATCGTATATGTCCACTGGGGGACAGAAAATCAAGAAGAGACAGACTGGGCGCAGGATAAACAGGCTCTTCAGTTAGTGGAGGCAGGAGCAGATTTGATTATCGGGGATCACCCGCATATTTTACAGAAAATCGACATCATAGAAGACGTGCCGGTGATTTACAGCCTGGGGAATTTCTGGTTCAATTCCCGAACGATTGACACCGGTATGGTGAAAGTGATACTTTCCGAAGGAAAGCTGCAAAGCTTTCAATTTATTCCCTGTCTTCAAAGCGGCTGCCGGACAGTTTTGTTAGAGGGCGAGGAAAAGAAGGAAGCGTTAGATAAAATGCAAGAACTGTCGAAAGACGTGCAGATTGACGAAGAGGGCTTTGTGTCCGCGCTGCCCGGTTTCGTGACGGCAAATGATTGAAAAAGCAGTTGACAGATGAAAAACAGGTATGTTATAGTAAACAAGTCGCGGAAAGCAGTTTCCGCGTCATGCCGAAGACAGTAGGTGCCGTTATGGCGTAAGGATACCGCCTACCGAGGAGAAGAGTTGAGATTTGTATACAAAACCTTCCCGTCTTTGGGAAGGTTTTTCGCAATAGAGCAAACTCCTATCGGCGTAAAATCTATAAGGAGGTAGAAGCAATGGCAAAAGTTGACTTGAAGAAACCTATCGTAGAAGAAATTGCCGCAGTGATTAAGGACGCGCAGTCAGTCGTTTTGGTCGATCACAGAGGGCTTACGGTGGAGCAGGATACAGAGCTTCGTAAGCAGCTTCGTGAAGCGGGCATCAGCTACAAGGTTTACAAAAACACCATGATGAATTTCGCGTTCAAAGGAACGGATTGTGAAGCGCTTGTTCCTTATCTGAAAGGACCAAGTGCAATGGCGGTTTCTACAGAAGACGCGACAGCGCCTGCAAGGGTTCTGTGCAAATTCGCTAAGACTGCGGATAAGCTGGAAGTGAAAGGCGGCATCGTGGAAGGCGCTGTTTATGACGCAGAGGGAATTAAGAATATTTCCAAGATTCCGTCCAGAGAGGAATTGCTATCCAGGTTACTTGGAAGTATGCAGTCCCCGATTGCAAATTTTGCACGCGTTATGAACCAGCTGGCAGAAAAAGGCGGCGCATCGGCGTGCGAAGCTCCTGCGGCTAAAGAAGAAGCAGCAGCTCCGGCAGAAGAGGCAGCTCCTGCGGCTGAGGAAACAGCTCCGGCAACGGAAGAAACTCCCGCGGCTGAGGAAGCTCCCACAGAAGCATAAGACAGAAAGAATTTCCAATGAAGGAAAAGACACTGCATAACAACTCAAATTAAAAGAATGATTATAATGGAGGTAAAATATCATGGCAAAGTTATCCACTCAGGAATTTATTGATGCAATCAAAGAGTTAACCGTATTAGAATTAAATGATTTAGTAAAAGCTTGCGAAGAGGAATTTGGCGTATCTGCAGCAGCGGGCGTAGTTGTTGCGGCAGCGGGCGCTGGCGATGCAGGCGCAGCAGCGGAAGAGAAGACAGAATTTGACGTTGAGCTGACAGAGGTTGGTCCGAACAAGGTTAAAGTTATTAAAGTTGTTCGTGAAGCAACAGGTCTTGGTCTGAAAGAAGCGAAAGACTTAGTTGATTCTGCACCTAAGATGGTGAAAGAAGGCGCATCTAAAGATGAAGCTGAAGAAATCAAGACGAAGTTAGAAGCTGAAGGCGCGAAAGTAACCCTGAAATAAGACGGGACAAATCGGATAAAGTAAGCGTTATGAGAAGACTGCGTGTGGGATTACCATGATGCAGTCTTTTTCATAACTGTGAGAAGTTATGTTTGCCGCCCTAAATACTACGAAGTAGAAGAAAGGCATGGTTCTTGCTATGAAAAGATGTAACATTTGCGTGATTCCTGCATATCCGTTAGAAAATGTGCAGCTGCTGAAGGACAGGGTAGTGATTCCCTATGTATGCTACAGGCATTTTGGCAGCAGTATGGTCATTGTGACTGAGAAAAAAGGCGAGTATCCCTATCTGGATTATCTAAAAGGCGTTACGCTTTCTCTTTTACCCTGTAAGGAAGAGTTGGCTCATATGCAGGCAGCGGTTCAATATGTGCAGAGCCATGCGGCGGATATCGATTTGCTCTTTTTATTCGGACCGAGGCTGGAATATATCGAGCTTGCGTCTGCCTATAAGGCGCTGAATCCGTCGGGCATTCTTTATCTGAAACTGGATCTTAATTCCGGCTGGGCGAATGCGCTTCCATTTGGTGAGGAAACCTATGCCCGCTTTCTGGAAATGGCGGATATTGTGAGCTGCGAATCCCGCAGATTACAGCAGTTTATTTATCATAAGTGGCGCAGACGCATCGAATATGTGCCAAATGGCGTTTATTATCCTTTTTACCCAGGAATGCGGGAGTGTCGGTATGAGGAAAAAGAAAACATCATCCTTACAGTAGGCAGGATTGGCAGCAGCCAGAAAAATTCCCATGTGCTTTTGTATGCCTATGCCATGTCGTTTCCTTATTTTGAAGAGCCGTGGGAACTTGTGATGGTGGGGACTGTGACGCCAGAGTTTCAGCAGATATTTGAAGCATTTCGCAAAGAACTGCCGGAGATTGCCCGCCATGTCCGGCTGACGGGACAGATTGAGGATAGGCAGCAGTTGTGCGCCTATTACCGGAAGGCGAAAATTTTTGCCCTGACTTCTTATATGGAAGGCGGCTGCCCGAATGTGTTTGCGGAAGCGGCGGGATATGGGTGCACGGTCATTACCACAAACATTGACGCCGCTGCGGATATCACGGACAATGGCAGGGTGGGAAGAGTCGTGGATACGCTCTGCGATATTAAAACTTATGCAAAGGCTTTGTCCGGGCTTTGTGCCGATAGGCAGTTCCTTGCAGATAATTTTCATGAGATACGAAGTTATGTAAAAGAATATTTCGACTATGACAGAGTGGCAGAGCGGCTGCGGCTGTTGTTCGATTTTGCGGAGGGGGAGTGAAAACGGGATGAGGATAGAAATTGATGAGAACCGAATCTTTTTGGAAGAGGAAAATGGAAGCAATTCTTATACCATTATGAAGAAACCGGAAGTGGACGATTATTCCAACCTGAGCAAAAGACCTTTGGTCGTCAACTATCATCTGGTAGAGGAAACCGTCTGGAAACGTTCCTGCCATCTAATGAAGGCATTGCAGGATACTTGCGGGGATTCCCCTTATCTTGCCTGTTATGGACTGCTTTTTGCGCAGCTATACCCCTTTCTTCTGGCAAATGCCCAGGCTAAAAATGTGATAGGTTATGGAATCGGGGACGGGGAGCGGGTGTCGGGACTGCTGCATGATTTTATGACGTTTCTGCAGAAAGACAGCTCTTTTATCCTGCTGCCAGAACAGCCCTTCGTATTTTCTGCGTTGCTCGATAAATCTTGTCAGGCAGCGGTGGTTTCTTTGGATAGATGTGCAGATTTACCGATTTTGTGCGATATTTTATCCAAAATCAGAATGGGCGGGAAAGTCTTCTTCTATACGAAAAAGGAAGAGGTTCCAAAAGGGGCGGAAGCGCTCATTTGCCGTGCGGCAAGGAGTGGCTTTGGATCTTGTGCGGTTTATACACTTATGGTAGACGCGGACGTCTATGCGTTTGCGCAGGAAAACAATTCTGAAGCGGGAGTCCTGTCTGTGGCAGGCGTACTGGCGGAGGAGTTTGGGACGTTTAGAAATCTGATGATGGCGGAACATGCCGCAGGGGCTTTTAGGGAAGTCTGCGCTCTGTCCATAGAGCTGTTATGGCGGATGGAAGAGAAACTTCTGAAACTCTATGACGTGCTGGAAAACCCGGAGCTTCCGGTTCTTGCCAACCGCTGCAGGGAAGCGTTGTCGGATTGTTATATCGGCGCACCGGATGAGGCTGCCTTAGAAACTTATTTGGATAAAATGGGAAAAGAAACGCAGGTTTTCCTTGAAAAAATGGCAGCGGAGTTTGGTTTCTAAAAATTCTAAAAATTCTGAAAATTCTCATTGACTCATTTTTCCACTTGTAGTACAATGTATGGTGCACTATTGTGGTGTGGTATGCTTATTCGGGGTCTCTTTTCCTGCGGATAGGCGCGAATCATAAAGAACGGGGTGAAATGGTCAATGGAAAAGAACAGAATCCGTGAGATTGCAACAGGTAAAAATATACGAATGACCTATGCACGACAGAAAGAAGTTCTGGAAATGCCAAACCTGATTGAAGTCCAGAAAGACTCCTATCAGTGGTTTTTAGGTGAGGGATTGAAGGAAGTTTTTGATGATATTTCTCCGATTTCCGATTATAGCGGGCATCTGAGTCTGGAATTTGTAGATTTTGAACTGTGCAAAGAGGATGTGAAATACTCTATTGAAAAGTGTAAAGAAAGAGACGCAACTTATGCGGCGCCGTTGAAAGTGAAAGTCCGTCTGATTAACAAAGAGAAGGACGAGATTACGGAGCATGAAATTTTCATGGGCGACCTGCCTCTGATGACGGAAACAGGCACCTTTGTCATCAATGGGGCGGAACGTGTTATCGTCAGTCAGTTAGTGCGTTCTCCCGGTATTTATTATGCAATCAGCCATGATAAAATCGGCAAGAGACTTTTTTCATCTACCGTTATACCAAACCGCGGCGCATGGTTGGAATACGAGACAGATTCCAACGATGTGTTTTATGTGCGCGTTGACAGGACAAGAAAGGTTCCGATTACCGTGTTGATCCGGGCGTTGGGCGTAGGCTCTAACGACGAAATCAGGGAGTTGTTCGGTGACGAACCTAAAATAGAGGCAAGCTTTACCAAGGACGTTGCTGAGAATTATCAGGAAGGTCTTTTGGAATTATATAAGAAGATACGCCCCGGCGAGCCCCTTAGCGTCGAGAGTGCGGAAAGTCTGATTAAGGCGATGTTTTTTGACCCCAGAAGATATGATTTGGCGAAAGTCGGAAGATATAAATTCAACAAAAAACTGATGTTTAGAAACAGAATCAGAAATCATATCCTTGCAGAAGACGTCGTAGATACTTCTACGGGTGAGATCATTGCCACGGCAGGGGAAAAGGTGACGGCGGAAATGGCGGATGCGATTCAGAACGCGGCGATTCCCTGTGTATGGATTCAGACAGAAGAGAAAAATGTTAAGGTATTGTCTAACATGATGGTAGACATTACTAATTTCGTGGACTGTAATCCGAGAGAGCTGGGCGTGACGGAGTTGGTTTATTATCCGGTGCTGCAGCAGATTCTGGAAGAATACAGCGACGACCCGGGCATTTTAGCGGAGGCGATTCAGAAAAATATCCACGAGTTGATTCCGAAACATATTACGAAGGAAGATATTCTTGCTTCCATTAATTATAATATCCATTTGGAGTACGGCATCGGCAATGATGACGATATCGACCATCTGGGCAACAGACGTATCCGTGCGGTAGGGGAGCTATTGCAGAACCAGTACCGGATTGGTTTATCCAGACTGGAAAGGGTTGTCAGGGAGCGTATGACTACCCATGATGCGGAGGAAATTTCCCCACAGGTATTGATTAACATTAAACCTGTACAGGCTGCGGTAAAAGAATTTTTCGGTTCTTCCCAGCTGTCGCAGTTTATGGACCAGAACAATCCGCTGGGCGAGCTGACCCATAAGAGGCGTCTGTCCGCTTTAGGACCGGGCGGTCTGTCCCGTGACCGTGCAGGATTCGAGGTTCGTGACGTTCACTATACGCATTATGGCAGAATGTGCCCGATTGAGACGCCAGAAGGTCCGAATATCGGTCTGATTAACTCACTGGCATCTTATGCAAGAATTAACGAGTACGGTTTTGTAGAAGCGCCTTATCGGAAAATTGATAAAAGCGACCCGAAAAATCCGCGCGTTACGGAAGAAGTTGTCTATATGACGGCGGATGAAGAGGATAATTACCATGTGGCGCAGGCGTCCGCGCCGCTGGATGCGGAAGGGCATTTTGCGCGTAACAGCGTATCCGGGCGTTACCGGGAAGAGACGCAGGAATATCCGAAAGGGATGTTCGATTATATGGACGTATCGCCGAAGATGGTATTTTCCGTGGCAACGGCGTTGATTCCATTTTTACAGAATGATGATGCCAACCGTGCGCTCATGGGTTCTAACATGCAGCGTCAGGCAGTGCCGCTTCTGTTTACCGAAGCGCCCGTCGTAGGGACTGGAATGGAGCCGAAAGCAGCGGTTGACTCCGGTGTCTGCGTTGTGGCACGAAAAGCGGGTACGATTGATTATGTTTCTTCCAATCTGATTAAGATGACTTACGACGACGGGGAAAAGGATGAATACCGTTTATCCAAATTTTCCAGAAGTAATCAGTCTAACTGTTATAACCAGAAACCGATTGTATTTAAAGGGAATCATGTAGAGCAGGGCGAAGTAATTGCAGACGGACCTTCCACGGACGGCGGCGAGTTGGCGCTTGGGAAGAATCCGCTTATCGGTTTCATGACCTGGGAAGGCTATAATTATGAAGATGCGGTTCTTCTCAGTGAAAGACTTGTTCAGGAAGATGTTTATACATCGGTTCATATAGAGGAATATGAGGCGGAAGCGCGGGATACGAAATTGGGACCGGAAGAAATCACAAGAGACGTTCCGGGCGTCGGTGATGATGCGCTCAAGGATTTGGATGAAAGAGGCATCATCCGTATCGGTGCAGAAGTCCGTGCCGGCGATATCCTTGTCGGGAAAGTAACGCCGAAAGGGGAAACGGAGCTGACGGCGGAAGAAAGACTGCTGCGTGCAATTTTCGGTGAAAAGGCGAGAGAAGTCCGCGATACTTCCCTGAAAGTGCCTCATGGCGAATATGGTATCGTAGTGAATGCCAAAGTATTTACGAGAGAAAACGGGGACGAATTATCTCCCGGTGTGAATCAGGCAGTGCGTATTTATATTGCGCAGAAGAGAAAGATTTCTGTAGGGGATAAGATGGCGGGACGCCACGGTAACAAGGGTGTTGTTTCCCGTGTGCTTCCGGTAGAGGATATGCCTTATCTGCCTAATGGACGTCCTTTGGATATCGTATTGAATCCGCTGGGCGTGCCTTCTCGTATGAATATCGGGCAGGTATTGGAAATCCATCTTTCACTGGCTGCGAAAGCGCTTGGTTTCAACGTGGCGACGCCGGTGTTTGACGGTGCGAAAGAGGGTGATATCATGGATACCCTCGATCTTGCCAACGATTATGTCAATCTGGAGTGGGAAGAATTTGAGAAAAAGCATAAAGAAGAGCTTCTGCCAGAAGTTATGGAGTATTTATATGAAAACAGAGACCATCGTGAAGTATGGAAAGGAGTTCCGATTTCAAGAGATGGGAAAGTAAGGCTCCGTGACGGCAGGACGGGAGAGTATTTTGACGCGCCCGTAACAATCGGACACATGCACTATCTGAAACTGCATCACCTGGTAGATGATAAGATTCATGCGCGTTCTACAGGTCCTTACGCATTGGTAACGCAGCAGCCTCTGGGCGGTAAAGCGCAGTTTGGCGGACAGCGTTTCGGGGAAATGGAAGTATGGGCATTGGAGGCATATGGCGCCGCTTATACGCTGCAGGAAATTTTGACCGTGAAGTCCGACGATGTAATCGGTCGTGTGAAAACTTATGAAGCGATTATCAAAGGCGATAATATTCCAGAACCTGGTATACCGGAATCTTTCAAGGTTTTATTAAAGGAATTACAGTCGCTTGGCTTAGACGTCAGGGTTCTCAGAGAGGACCAGTCCGAAGTGGAAATTATGGAATCGGTTGATTATAGCGAGAATGATTACCGCTATGAGATGGAAGGCGATTCCCGTAACTATGATTACGAGCAGGATTCCCTTGGTTCGATGGGATACCAGAAACAGGAATTTGACGAGGAGAGCGGTGAGCTTGTCAACAGTGAGGAAGAAGATTTTCCTGAGGACGGTATAGAAAGTATGGAATTAGATATGGACTATGAAGAATCTTACGAATAGGATGAAAATTTCTTAGCAATCAAGATTATTGCGCGGCATGGGGTTTAAGCGAGAAAGGAGCTGCTGAATATGGCAGAAATTAAACAGGAAGCATATCAACCTATGACATTTGATGCGATTAAAATCGGTCTGGCGTCCCCTGATAAAATCAGAGAATGGTCCAGGGGGGAAGTATTAAAGCCGGAAACCATCAATTACAGAACTTTAAAACCGGAAAAAGACGGACTGTATTGCGAAAAGATTTTCGGACCGAGTAAGGACTGGGAATGTCACTGTGGTAAATATAAGAAGATCAGATATAAAGGCGTTGTCTGCGACCGTTGCGGCGTAGAGGTTACGAAGGCAAGCGTCCGCAGGGAGCGTATGGGGCATATCGCGCTGGCGGCGCCCGTATCCCATATCTGGTATTTTAAAGGGATTCCGAGCCGTATGGGACTTATCCTGGATTTGTCTCCGAGAGTGCTGGAAAAAGTGTTGTATTTTGCATCCTATATTGTATTGGATGCCGGAGAGACCGATTTGGAATACAAACAGGTGCTTTCCGAAAGGGAATATCAGGACGCCAAAGAAAATTGGGGTTCTAAATTCCGTGTAGGAATGGGCGCTGAGGCGATTAAGGAACTGCTTCAGGCAATCGACTTAGACAAAGAAGCCGAGGAGTTAAAATCAGAGTTAAAAGATTCCAGCGGACAGAAGAATGCCCGTATTATTAAGAGACTGGAAGTAGTCGAAGCATTCAGGGAGTCTGGCAACGAGCCGGAGTGGATGATTATGGATGCGATTCCGGTCATTCCGCCGGATTTACGTCCGATGGTACAGTTGGACGGCGGACGGTTTGCAACGTCCGATTTGAATGATTTATATAGAAGAATCATTAACAGAAATAATCGTTTGAAGAGACTCTTAGAGCTGGGCGCACCGGATATTATCGTCCGCAATGAAAAGAGAATGCTTCAGGAAGCAGTAGACGCTTTGATTGATAACGGCAGAAGAGGACGTCCGGTTACTGGACCTGGAAACAGGGCGTTAAAATCCCTGTCGGATATGTTAAAAGGAAAATCGGGACGTTTCCGTCAGAATCTGCTTGGCAAGCGTGTTGACTATTCAGGGCGTTCCGTTATCGTCGTAGGACCGGAACTGAAAATTTATCAGTGCGGTCTGCCCAAAGAGATGGCAATCGAGCTGTTCAAGCCTTTCGTCATGAAAGAGCTGGTAGCGAGAGGCATCTCACAAAATATTAAGAACGCGAAGAAGCTGGTAGAGCGGCTGGATACGCAGGTGTGGGATGTGCTGGAAGAAGTCATCAGGGAGCATCCGGTAATGCTGAACCGTGCACCTACACTGCACAGATTGGGAATCCAGGCATTTGAGCCGATTCTTGTAGAAGGTAAGGCGATTAAGCTGCATCCCCTCGTATGTACGGCGTTCAACGCGGACTTCGACGGCGACCAGATGGCGGTGCATCTGCCTTTGTCTGTGGAAGCGCAGGCGGAATGCAGATTCCTGCTGTTATCTCCGAACAATCTGTTAAAACCTTCAGACGGCGGACCGGTTGCGGTGCCTTCGCAGGATATGGTGCTTGGTATTTATTATCTGACCCAGGAGCGGGAAGGCGCTATCGGGGAAGGCAAATATTTCAAGAACATCAACGAGGCAATTCTCGCCTATGAGAATAAAGAATGTACGCTGCACAGCAGAATCCATGTGAGGGTGCAGAAAGAAAATGCTGACGGCGAGATAATTTCCGGCACGGAAGAGTCTACGTTGGGACGTTTTCTATTTAACGAAATCATGCCACAGGATTTGGGCTTTGTAGATAGAAGCAAACCGGAAAACTTCCTGAAACTGGAAGTAGATTTCCATGTCGGCAAGAAGCAGCTGAAACAGATTCTGGAGAAAGTCATCAATATTCATGGTGCAGTGAAAACTGCAGAAGTATTGGATTTGATTAAATCCACCGGATATAATTATTCTACTAAGGCTGCCATGACGGTATCCATTTCGGATATGACGGTGCCTTCCAGAAAACAGGAAATGCTGGATGAGGCGCAGGTGACTGTAGATAAGATTTCCCAGAATTTCAGACGTGGCCTGATTACGGAAGAAGAAAGATATCGTGCGGTTGTCGAGACCTGGAATGAGACAGATAAAGAGCTGACAGACGTATTGCTGTCCGGTCTGGATAAATATAATAACATCTTTATGATGGCAGACTCCGGCGCCCGTGGTTCCAATCAGCAGATTAAACAGCTGGCGGGTATGCGCGGTCTGATGGCGGATACGACCGGTAGGACAATCGAGCTGCCCATTAAGTCCAATTTCCGTGAAGGTCTGGACGTACTGGAATACTTCATGTCAGCGCACGGCGCAAGAAAAGGTCTCTCGGATACCGCGCTTCGTACTGCCGACTCCGGTTATCTGACGAGGCGTATGGTCGATGTATCGCAGGAATTGATTATCCGCGAGACAGACTGCAGCGAAGGTAAGGATGAGATTCCCGGCATGTATGTCAAGGCGTTCATGGATGGACGGGAAACCATCGAAGGATTGAAAGACAGAATCACCGGCAGATTTGCCTGTGAGGAAATAAAAGATAAAGACGGCAATGTGATTGTCAAAAGAAATCACATGATTACGCCCAGCCGCGCCGCAAAGATTCTAAATGTGGGCGTGAATGAAAAAGGCGAACCGATGGAGGAAGTAAAAATCCGCACGATTCTGACCTGCCGTTCCCAGAATGGTATCTGTGCGAAATGCTATGGCGCCAACATGGCGACCGGCGAGGCAGTGCAGGTCGGGGAAGCAGTCGGCATCATTGCGGCGCAGTCTATCGGTGAACCGGGTACTCAGCTGACCATGCGTACCTTCCATACGGGCGGCGTTGCCGGCGACGATATTACCCAGGGTCTTCCCCGTGTTGAAGAGCTCTTTGAGGCGCGTAAACCGAAAGGACTTGCGATTATTGCAGAATTTGGCGGCGTTGCCACCATTAAAGATACGAAGAAGAAACGGGAAGTTGTGATTACCAATGACGAGACAGGAGAGTCCAAGACTTATCTGATTCCTTATGGTTCCCGTATCAAGATATTGGACGGCGCCACCTTAGAGGCGGGCGACGAGCTTACAGAAGGAAGCGTGAATCCCCACGATTTGTTAAAAATCAAAGGAATCCGCGCAGTACAGGATTACATGCTCCGTGAGGTACAGAGAGTTTACCGTCTGCAGGGTGTTGATATCGCTGATAAGCATATCGAGGTCATCGTGCGCCAGATGCTGAAAAAAGTGCGGATTGAGAGCAGCGGCGATGCAGACTATCTGCCGGGTACTTTGGTAGACGTACTGGAATATGAAGACATGAACGAAGCCTTAGTAAAAGAAGGAAAAGAACCGGCGGAAGGCAAACAGATTATGCTTGGGATTACCAAAGCAGCATTGGCGACAAATTCCTTCTTATCCGCAGCTTCTTTCCAGGAAACGACGAAAGTCCTGACCGAAGCGGCAATCAAAGGAAAAGTAGACCCGTTAATCGGCCTGAAAGAAAACGTTATCATCGGTAAACTGATTCCGGCGGGAACAGGCATGAAGAGATACCGCACCACGAAACTGAGTACGGATGAGAACCTGTTATCGCGTCTTGCCGAAGAAGATGAGATCAACTTTGACGATGGTTTTGAATCGGAAGAGGCAATAGAAGCGGAAGAGACACAAACCGTTGAAGAAGAGCTGTTAGAAGAAGAACTGACGGACGAAGAGGGCGAAGAAGGAATCGAAGAGCTGGAAGAGTTAGAAGAAATCTCAGACGAAGAGGCGGTAATGGAAGAGATTCTGGAATAGCAAGCGATTTTTGCTAAAAAATGAAAAAAATGTATTGACAACGCATTTGCGGGTAAGTATACTATTTTAGTGTGCACGCGGATGCGTTTTTTTCGTGCGCCAAAAAGTATGGAAAGATTAAGAAAATTTACAGGAGGTGAAAAGAATGCCAACATTTAACCAGTTAGTCAGAAAAGGACGTC
>JAMPHJ010000001.1:0-31235 GCA_023663465.1 Muribaculaceae bacterium
CTACCGTATTTTGCCATAGTTTGTCAAACCATATCGGAGATTCTTCCGGTTTACAGACGACAATCATTTCCTGTTTCTCAAACTGATGAATGCGATAAACCCCTCTTTCCTCAATACCGTGGGCTCCTTTTTCCTTTCTGAAGCAGGGAGAGTAACTCGTCAGGGTCTGCGGAAGTTTTTCTTCCGGTATAATCGTATCAATAAACTTACCAATCATGGAATGTTCCGACGTTCCAATTAAGTATAAGTCTTCTCCTTCTATTTTATACATCATGGCGTCCATCTCTGCAAAGCTCATAACGCCATCCACAACTGCGCTCCGAATCATAAAAGGAGGAACGCAATAAGTAAAACCTCTGTCTATCATAAAATCTCTTGCATAGGCAATTACTGCGGAATGCAGTCTTGCAATATCACCCATTAAATAATAGAAACCATTGCCGGCTACCCTTCCAGCGGCGTCCATATCAATTCCATTAAATTTTTCCATAATTTCTGTGTGATATGGAATTTCAAAATCCGGTACGACAGGCTCTCCATATTTCTTAACCTCTACGTTCTCGGAATCATCTTTCCCGATAGGAACAGAAGAATCGATGATATTGGGAATCATCATCATATCTTTTTTAATTTTTTCACGCAGCTCGTTCTCTTTTTCTTCTAACTGCGTAAGACGCGCTGCATTTGAAGATACTTCCGCTTTTTTTGCTTCCGCTTCTTCTTTCTTTCCCTGCGCCATCAACGCGCCGATTTCTTTAGAAATTTTATTCCGGTTAGCGCGAATATCATCAGCTTCCTGCTGTGCTTTTCTGACTTCTGCGTCTAACCCTATTACCTCATCCACCAAATCCAATTTAGAATCCTGAAATTTTTTCCTGATATTTTCTTTTACGGCATCAGGATTCTCTCTGAGAAATTTAATATCTATCATGAAATGACCATTCCTTTCCAAAAATCATAATTACTTTTTATCAATACACGCAGCTAAAAAATTTCTAGATTTTCAGCCTATCCTATAACCTCTTTAATATAGATATTATTTACTTTCAGCAAATCTTTAATCACGTCCGTTTCCCGTCCGTCTTTGTCTTTGATTACATGAATGACAGGTCTGCCCGGAAATTGTTTGTTCTGACGCAGTACGATTCCGACTTCCCCTTCATTGGTTCTGACATATGTGCCCGCAGGATATACGGCAGTAAATTCCAAAAATATATCGACAATTCTCTCGTCAAATTTAGTCTCTTTGAAATTTTTTAAATATTCCACCGCTTCATATACTTTTACCCTTTTATGACCGATACCGCATATCTGCTCATCAAAGGCATCACACACCTGAATGATACGGCATTCTAAAGGAATATCCTTAGCTTTCATAGGATAACCCGAACCATCCATTCTTTCATGATGATATAATATCATATTTTTACTTACATTAGAAATCCATTTTTCTCCTTGTAGCGCAGAATATCCATAAACAGGATGTTTCTGGTATTCTTCATAATCATTCTCATCGGCTTCTTCTATATTACAATCTGTGTAATCAATTGTCAAATAGAGTAATCCGATATCATGAAGCAGACAACCGACACTAATGTCATGTATTAACTCTCTGGAAAGATCCATCCGCAGCGCAACAACTGTCGCCAGACTGCATATGCTGATAGAATGCTCATAAATGTCAGAACTTCTTTCTCTGATATCAAATATTTTATTAACAACCTCTTCTTCTTCTAAAATATTCGTTATAATATTCTCTGCGGTCTGACTTAATTCTACCAACTCATCATTGTGGAAATAAGTATGCTTTTCCAAAATATCTTTTACTTTGAATTTGAAAGTTTGTTCCAAATCTTCTTTTAAGATTGCAACCGATTCGGTATAATCTTCCCACACGCATACTTCTTCAATATTATTTTCTTTTAATTTATCAATATAGTCCTGCCGCAGTATTGTTCCTTCAGATAACAGGATATTATAATCTTTTGTTAAAATATTTCTTGCCAGGCACTCTTTCCCGGTCAATTCATCAACCGTGCATATTTTCTTATTCATATGTGTTACCAACCATCATTTTTTATATTATAGGAAATCCCCGATACGACAAAATAATCACAAAGTAATTTTCTTATAGATTTAAAACAATTATAAATCTTCACCCATTGCCATGTCGAGAGCCTTTTTTTCTTCGTTACCAAGGTCTATATTACATAACCCGTGTTTTATCTCTTTTACATAAGAATAGCAGCCTTCTGAACTATGGACGGAATTAATAAGAAAACCATTGTTATTTTCATCTAAAAGGGTAAGACAAAAACTTAATTGTCCGCCCATCTGATTAAAAGCGTCGTATTTGATAATACCTATTTTCTGGAAAGAGCCTTCAAATTTTTTATATAAAGTGCGGACATCTTTTTGATTTTTTTCTAAAGACGCTTTGATTAATTTATTGTCTTCAAATAGATTCATAATATCTTTTTCCAGATTTGCAGCATTTTTTCCCGCCATAAATCTTTTGTACTTTTTATTTAGTTTTCCTAACTTTACTGTCTGTACAATGACAAGAATCATTAAAATAAAAACGACTGCAATGACGGCAATAAAAACATAAGTAATGTCAAAATTTTCCAATCCCATACTCTCTAGTAAATCATAATTCATTTGTTCACCTTATTTCTGCGCTGCTTTTGCGCACGATTTTCAATCTTTTTTCATGTACAGAATTAATCCAACGTAGGTACGCTATTACTATAAAATTTAAACTTAAAAAGTATTACCTTTACTTAGCAAATCCACGATTTTCTCTAAGTCGTCGTTCGTATAAAATTCTATTTCTAATTTACCGGAACCGTTTCCTTTTGAAGAAATAGATACTTTTGTGCCAAGCCGCTGTTTCAGTTTTTCTTCCACGTCCTGATAAATGACGTCCAGACTTTTATCAATAACGGTTTCCTTTTTTACTTTTTCCGGCTTATTTAAATCTTTTACTAATTTTTCTACTTCGCGGACGCTTAATTTTTCGTCGAAGACTTTCTGGGCAATAGCGTACTGTTGTTCGGGGTCTTCAATCATAATCAAAGCCCTGGCATGTCCCGTTGAAATCATGTCGTCGATTATCATCTGCTGTACTTTATCGCATAACTTGAGAAGTCTCATCGAATTTGTTACAGCAGTCCTGCTCTTCGATACTCTCTCGGCAACTTCATCCTGTTTCAGGTTAAATTCTGTTAAAAGTTTCTTATAAGCCAACGCCTCTTCTATGGGATTTAAATCTTCTCTTTGAATATTCTCAATCAAAGAAATTTCAACAATTTCCTGGTCGGTATAATCCCTGATGATAACAGGAACTTCTTTTAATCCTGCCAATTTTGCCGCGCGCCAACGACGCTCCCCGGCAATAATCTCATAATAGGTTTTTCTATCCTGTACCAAAATAGGCTGCAGCAGACCAAACTGCTTGATAGAGTCCGCTAATTCCTGCAGTGCATCCTCATCAAAATTTTTTCTGGGCTGTTCACGGTTTGGCTCTATCTTCGTAATTTTTATAATTGTTTCCGCTTCTTTTCCTGCATTATCGTTATCGCCTGTTTTCTTCTTTTTCGCATCTGTCGATACGTCTGGAATAAGTGCGTCTAATCCTTTTCCTAATCCCCTCGCCGCCATTGTTTTACACCTTTCAAAGTTTTATCAAATATTTTGAAGCAGATTATTCTTCATTATTTATGAAAAATATTAAAGCAAATTACTTTTTACTATTTATGAAAAATATTAAAGCAGATTACTTTTTACTATTTATGAAAAGTATTAAAGCAGATTACTTTTCATTATTTATGAAGAATATTTTTTATCGTTTTTAATTACTTCATCCGCCAATAACATATATGCTTCCGCCCCTGCGGACTTCGGGTCATAAAGATTGATAGGCATACCATAACTCGGTGCTTCGGCAAGTCTGATATTTCTTGGTATTACTGTATTGTAAACATTTTGATTCAAATGGTTCTTTACATTTTCCACTACCTGCATAGAAAGGTTTGTCCGGGAATCATACATTGTAAAAACAACGCCTTCCATGTCTAAGTCCGGGTTCAATCTTTCTTTTACCAAGTTCACTGTATGAATCAGCTGGCTTAACCCTTCCAACGCATAATATTCACATTGGATAGGAACCAATACTGTATCGGCAGTCGTCATGGAATTGATTGTCAACATACTCAGAGAAGGAGGACAATCGATAATGATATAATCATACTTGTCTTTTATCCAATCTACTTCGTTCTTCAATATGTATTCTTTTTTATCAATTCCGATTAATTCAATTTCCGCCGCAGCCAGATTTACATTAGAAGGAATAATAGAAACTCCCGGAATCACATCATCCAGAATACATTCTTTAATAGAACATTCACTGAGAATCAATTCGTAAACTGTATTTTCCAAATCGTTCTTTTCAATTCCAAACCCACTTGTCGTATTTCCCTGTGGATCAATGTCAATTACCAGTACTTTTTTACCTTTTGCAGCTAAAGAAGCTGACAAATTAATCGATGTTGTTGTCTTTCCAACACCGCCTTTTTGGTTTGCTATTGCAATCGTTCTTCCCATAGTATAGCTTTCTCCAATTTTCTGTTTTATTTCCCCGATTCTTTTACCGTTAAATTATATCACTAATTGGACGGATAAGCTACTAGAAAATGTAAAAAATTCTATTTGGGAAAATTGAAAGTTATTGGGAACGTCCGGCGGAAGTCAAATCTCTGAGAAGCCGCGCTCTCGCTCTTTAAAAAACATAGCGGACACTAAGCTCGTGAAGAACCTCGCTAAGTGCCGATGTTTTTTAAAGGGCTCCTCAGAGATTTGGCTTCCGCCTAAGGAGTTGAGTGGGCTTTGTAATGTAAATCTGGCGCAGTAGAAATTGAATTAATCGGAATTGATAAATAAGCTAAATAAGCTGAAAATTAATTTATGTCTGACAGAAGTTAAATAATTTGCTAAAATATTTTATTTAATTTTTTGTTTAGGGAGTGAATGGCAGACTTTTAGTAGTTGTGGTGGGTTTATATCGTATTAATTAATGTTTCACGATATTTTTGTTCTAAATTAGTGGAATGTTTCACAATTTTTTTACAATATCTTGGGTCAAAATGTTTCATGTGAAACATTATCTTGTAGATGGAAAATTATACTAATGACAATGTTTCACGTGAAACAATATATAAAATAAAATAATTGTATTTCAATTACAATATTTTTTTAAAACTATAATTTCTGATTAAAAGTTGCTTATAATATTTTCGCCTGTTACTAACAATTTATATTTTATAAGTTCATTTTTAATAGATACACAATTATTTTTCATTATATAAAAACCAGACTTTAAAGAAATATTTATTTCATATCTTAACATAATTATTTTTTATAGCAAATATCGCTGCCTGTGTTCTATCGGATACATTTATCTTTTTAAAAATACTATAAATATGATTTTTAACAGTACGCTCGCTAATATTAAAACATGTTCCAATTTCTTTATTTGACATTCCACTTGCAATTTTAATCAAAATTTCTCGTTCTCTTTTTGTCAAATATTCAAAATTATACCGTGTTTCATTTATCATGGTCTATTCATTCCTTCTTTCATAAATTTAAGTAAGTTTTTGTTAAAATAATTATTTTTGGTTTGGAAAGTATATATTTTTAAAAACATAAATTAGAGCTTACTTCACCCTAGGCGGAAGTCAAATATCTGAGGAGTCCTTTAAAAAACATCGACACTTAGCGAGGTTCTTCACGAGCTTAGTGTCCGCTATGTTTTTTACAGAGCGAGAGCGCGGCTCCTCAGATATTTGACTTTCGCCGGACGGCTTTCAATACCCTTTTGTCCTCATTTTATAATTTAAAATTCTATTTGTAATCCCCCACCATATACAGTATAATAAACAAAAACCATCAAAACAGGAGATTCCCAATGAAGAAAAAAATAATAACAATAAGCCTTCTATCTGCTTTTTCTATTACCACTATTCACATCATCAACAGACTGCATCATTTCTTATGTACTTTTGGAAATCTGCTGCCTTCTTCAGAGAATAAATATTATAAATGGCGTTTTGGACAAATCAAATATGTACAGAAAGGGAAAGGAAACCCTCTTCTTTTTATTCACGATTTGACCGTCGGTAGTTCGAGTTATGAATATCATAGAATAATCAATAATCTTACCGATAAAAATGAAATTTTTTCTCTGGATTTATTAGGATATGGTATCTCTGATAAACCTTCCATTACATATACAAATAATTTATATGAACAATTAATTACCGATTTTATAAAAAATGTCATTGGAAGAAAAACTACCGTTGTAGTATCAGGCTGTTCTGTTCCATTTGTTATTATGGCTTGCCACAATAACCCAGACTTATTTGATAAAATAATTTGTATCAATCCACAAAGTCTATATGACCAGAATCAAATTCCGTCCGCCCAAATGAAATTTTTCAAAATTATATTTGAATTACCTATTCTTGGAACCTTCATTTATAATATTATAAATACAAAACGTTCCTTTACACGGACATTTGTAAAAGAATATTTTTATGACAAGTCTAAAATAAAAGAAAATTATATTTTAAATTATCTGGAAGCATCGCAATTATCCGGTTACCTTGCTAAATATTCTTTTGCAAGTTATATCGCTAAATATATGAATACTAATATTATTCACGCATTAAAAGAAATTAATCATAGTATTCTTATGATTGGCGGAAAAAATGAGAAAGATATAGAAACGAATTTAGAGAATTATGCTTATTATAATCAATCGATTGAATTAGAATATATTCCAGAAACAAAGCGCCTCCCACAATTAGAGGCACCGGACAAAATTTTAGAATTAATCAAATGGTTTATTTAAGGGGCTTCTTAGCGGGAAGCCCCGCTTTTCTTGGATAGATAGCAGGGGTACTTTTTTCTTTATAAATGATAAATAAATTTCGGTAAATATCAGAATGAGGAATCATAAATTCCACCTGTTTTTCTACTCTTCCCCCTAAGGTGATAATCGCTTTCTTCGCATCTTTCATTTCTTCCGTAATTTTTTCCGATTTATAAGAAATAAAATTACCGCCGACTTTTACATAGGGAAGGCAATACTCAGATAAAACAGTGAGATTTGCAACCGCACGCGAAACACACAAATCATATTTTTCCCTCAATTTATCCCTTTTAGCAAAATCTTCCGCCCTGCCATGTATGACCTTGATACCATCTAAAGAAAGTTCATCAATAACTGTCTGTAAAAAAGTAACCCTTTTCTGTAAAGAATCCAATAAGGTAATCTCTAAATCTGAAAATGCAATTTTCAACGGAATTCCCGGAAACCCCGCCCCTGTTCCAACATCAATAACCGACATAGGAGCATTTATGTTAAAATTATAACAATCTACTCTCACCAAAGAAAGACTATCAATAAAATGCTTTTTACATACTTCATCGAAATCCGTAATCGCCGTCAGATTCATTTTCTGATTCCATTCTACCAGCAATTCATAATACCTCATAAACTGACATAATTGCGCTTCGCTCAACGTAATCCCAAAATCCTTTAAATCTTCCAAAAAATAATCCAAAGAATATTGACGTAAATCTACACACCCATTATATTTAAAATCTTCCATCGATTTTCCTCATTCCCAATTTATTTCTTATTTATCCATTATTAATAATTACAAAGTTAAAGTTTAAAAGTGTATATTCTATACAACAAAGAGCTACAATAACCTAGGCGGAAGACCAATATCTTGAGGAGCCCCTTAAAAAACATCGGTACTTAGCGAGGTTCTTCACGAGCTTAGTACCGCTATGTTTTTTACGGAGCGAGAGCGCGGCGACAAAGATATTGGTCTTTTGCCGGAACTCTATTTCATTCCTTACTCCCCCTGCGATACTGCTCCAAATAAACCAGCAAAACCGAAATATCAGCCGGTGAAACACCCGAAATTCTAGAAGCCTGTCCAACAGAAATTGGTTTATAGGCTGTAAGTTTCTGCCTTGCCTCTAACCGCAGACTACTGACTTTCTCATAATCTAAATCCACAGGGATTAATTTCTTTTCCATTTTCTTGAATTGTTCTACCTGTTTTAACTGTCTTTCAATATATCCCTCGTATTTAATTTCAATCTCGACCTGTTCTATTACGTCTTCCGGGAGCAGCTTTCTCTCTGTATCGATTTCTGATAAAATCTGATAATTTAACTCTGGGCGACACATTAACTCTGCTAAATTTGTACCGGTTTTTAACTGGGCGCTTTCATGCGCTTCCAAAAATTTCTGATGAATCTGGGACGCGCCAATTATAGTATTTTTTAATCGTTTGATTTCTTCCTCGATTAATAATTTCTTATGTAAGGTAATCTCATATTGTTCTTTGGAAATCAGACCGACTCTGAATCCAATTTCCCGTAATCTTAAATCAGCATTATCCTGTCTAAGTAATAATCTGTATTCAGCCCTTGAAGTCATCATACGATAGGGTTCAAAATTTTCTTTCGTCACAAGGTCATCAATTAATACTCCGATATAAGCCTGAGAACGGTCTAAGACAATCTGCTCTTTTCCGAGAATGAAAAGAGCTGCATTGATTCCGGCTATCAGTCCTTGGGCAGCCGCTTCTTCATAACCGCTGCTTCCATTAAATTGTCCGCCGCTGAAAAGACCCTGTATCTTTTTAAATTCCAGAGTAGGATATAATTGCTGGGGATTGATACAGTCATATTCAATCGCATAAGCATTCCGTACAATCTTACAATGTTCCAATCCGGGAACCGTCTGATACATGGCAAGCTGCACATCTTCCGGCAGAGAAGAAGACATACCTCCCACATACATTTCATTTGTATGCAGTCCTTCCGGTTCGATAAAAACCTGATGTCTTTCTTTATCTGCAAACTTTACTACTTTATCTTCGATAGAAGGACAATACCGGGGTCCTGTTCCTTCGATGACGCCCGCATAAATTGGAGAACGATCCAGATTTGCTTTTATGATATCATGCGTTCTTTCATTTGTATAAGTCAGCCAGCAGGATACCTGGTCTATCTGTATATCTTCGGGATTTGTTGAAAAAGAAAAAGGAATAATTTTTTCATCGCCGAATTGTTCTTCCATTTTATCAAAATCAATCGAACGTTTATCCATTCTTGCAGGAGTCCCTGTTTTGAATCTTCGCATTTCGATACCTAAATTTTTCAAGGAATCCGTTAAATAATTAGCAGGCTGTAATCCGTTAGGACCCGTATAAGTAATTGCCTCGCCGCATAAACATCTGGCTTTCAGATAAGTGCCTGTACAAAGAATAACTGCTTTACATTCATAAACCGTTCCTGTAAAAGTTTTTATGCCTGTTATTTTCTTTTTATCCTCATATTGACTATCTAAGTCAATAGTAAGTAGTTCACAGACTTCCGCCTGTTTTATTGTCAAATGTTCCTGATTTTCCAAGACTTTACGCATTTCTCTGGAATATTCTGCTTTGTCCGCCTGGGCACGAAGAGAATGGACGGCGGGACCTTTCGATTTATTTAACATCTTAGACTGGATGAATGTCTTGTCTATATTCTTACCCATTTCACCGCCAAGGGCATCTATTTCCCGCACCAGATGTCCTTTTGAAGTTCCTCCGATATTCGGATTGCAGGGCATCATCGCAATACTGTCTATACTGACCGTGAAAATAACCGTTTCCAGACCCAGTCTTGCACAAGCCAGAGCAGCTTCACAGCCCGCATGACCCGCACCTACCACACATACGTCCACTGACATCGCTGGCATCATACGTTTAATCTCAACAGCTTTTTTTATTTCCGATATCATATAGAAACCCCACATTCTTATTTATTTTCCCATACAAAACTTAGAAAAAATCTCATTAACCAAATCTTCCCCTACTTCTTCACCGATTATTTTTCCAAGTGAAGCATAAGCGCTCATCAAATCGATAGAGTAAAAATCTTCCGGCATCTGGTTTTCCAGACTTTTCTGAACTTGAAGAATACTTTCATAAGCATCTTGGATTGCCTCTTTATGCCTGATATTCGTAATATAGACTTCATCATTATAAGATAATTTTCCATGAAAGAACATATCTTTTATAACATTTACAAAAATATCCATTCCTTCCTTTTCTTTTGTGGAAGTTCTGATAATTTTTATAGTATTATCTATTTTTTGAAAAAGCAATTCCAACTCTTCTTCCGTAACACATGTATTCAAATCCGATTTATTCATCAAAATAATAATCTTCTTATCCTGAATAATTTTTACAATCTCATAATCATTCTCATCCAAAGGAACAGAAGCGTCCACCACATAGATAATCAAATCCGCTTCTTCTATTACTTTTTTTGCTCTTTCCACACCAATTTTTTCTACGACGTCATTTGTATTCCTAATCCCTGCAGTATCGACGATATTTAACATTAACCCGTCAAGAGAAACCGTTTCTTCTATAATATCTCTTGTCGTCCCGGCTATTTCCGTTACAATTGCTTTTTCTTCCCCTGCCAGAATATTTAATAAGGAAGATTTTCCAGCGTTGGGTTTTCCTACGATAACTGTATGAATACCTTCTTTTAATAATCTGCCGTTGTCTGAGGAATCCAGTAATTTTTCCAAACGTAATTTTATCGTTTCTGTTTTTTTGGATAGTTTTTCCGGATAATCGTCTAAACTGATATGTTCCGGGTCGTCTAAAGCCGACTCAATAAAAGCAATCTCATATAAAATTTCTTCCCGCAAATTACGGATTGTTTCATACAAAGAACCTTTTAATTGTTTTACGGAAGTTTTTAAGGCAAATTCATTTTTAGAATGAATGATATCCATGACGGCTTCCGCCTTAGACAAATCGATTCTTCCATTTAAAAAAGCTCTTTTTGTAAATTCCCCCGGCTCTGCAACTCTGGCTCCCGCTTTTATCAGGACATTCATAATCTGCTGCATCATAAAAGTACCGCCATGACAATTAATCTCAACGGTATCTTCCGTCGTATAGCTATGGGGTGCTTTCATAATAGAAACCATTACTTCGTCAAGAATACTCCCATCTTCTTCTATAATAAAACCATAGTGAATCGTATGGGACTGATATGATTGAAGTTTTTTCTCATTCTTCTTATTGACAAAAATGGAATGCGCAATCGAAATCGCATTTTCCCCGCTGATACGGATAATACCGATACCAGAATCTGTCATTGCAGTTGAAATTGCAGCAATTGTATCCGTGTTCATAACTTCACCCTTCTTTATAGTATCCTATAAAAATTGGAATGTAAGTTAAATTACATTCCAATTCAAATATTTCTACTTTATACTCATTCTGATACTGAAATTGATGTTAAGACTTGCTGTATTTTTTCAAAACAACCACAACATGTCTGTAAGGTTCATCCCCTTCGCTATGTGTCGTAACATATTTATCATTCTGCAATGCAGAGTGAATGATTCTTCTTTCATAAGGATTCATGGGTTCTAAGGAAACAGGTCTCTTTGTTCTTTTTACTTTATAAGAGATATTTTTAGCAAGGTTTTCAAGGGTTTCTTTTCTTCTCTGTCTGTAATTTTCCGTATCCACTTTAATATGAACATAATCTTCCATTTCTTTATTCACAACTAAGGATACAAGATATTGTAAAGAATCCAGAGTTTGTCCTCTTTTACCGATTAAAATACCCATCTCATCGCCGCTTAAATCGATGTCCATAGAATGATTTTCTTCATTATATTCGATAGAAATAACGACATTCAGATTCATCGCTTCAAAAACGCTGTTTAAAAAATCTTTTGCCGTATCTTCTATGGAGCATTTTACCCTTGCTTTGATAATGGCAGGTTTAGAACCGATTCCAAGAAAACCTGAAGAACCTTCTTCAACCACTTCATATTCCAATTTATCGCTTGCTACCATAAATTTCTGACAAGCTTCTGTAATCGCATCATTAACTGTTTTGGCTGAAAATTCTATAAAATCCATGATAATTCCTCCTTGCTTAAAATGACAATACAATTATTTCTTATTATTTTTTTCATTATACTGTTTTACCATATTCGCTTTCGCTGCAATACTTCCGGGTTTTGCATTCTTATTGTAGTATTCTGTAGATTTCCTTAACTGTTCTTCTTTTTCTTCCTTCGTCAGTTGTTTTGCTGTAGAAGACTTAGGAGCGCTATTTACGTTTTTGGTATTCATGTTAGCGTAAGCATTCAGTTTTTCCGCCCGGATACCCGCCTGTTCCAGTTTTTTCTTCGCTTTTTCTTCATTTTTCTTCATCATCTCGTTTAAATCCATTTTATCGAGATGCTTATTAATCGCAACCTGCTGGATACTTCTGACAACCGCACCGGCTACCCAGTAAAGACCAAGACCTGCAGGTAATGTAAAGCAGATAAAAGCCGACATGATGGGCATCATTAAATTCATCATTTTCATGGACTGCATCATCGTGTCCTGCTGGCTGTTTTTATCATTACTTGTCTGCTGCTGCGGCATTAACTTTACATTGAGCCATTGCGTCAGCGCAGAAAGAACGGGAATCAGAAGAGCCGCCACTACCATGCCGTAAGCTCCCGCTGCAAGTGATTCCTTCATTATATAAGAAGGAGAGTTTGCGATATTCAGACCAAGAAAATTGTTATAACGCTCTAACAGGGCAAGCGTATTATCCACATCCGCAGCTAAAGCCGGAAAAGTATCTTTAATACTGAACCATTCCGCACTGGAAGCCTTATTGAGAACGTCGATAAAAGTATTCTGCACATAAGTCTGCACGCCGCTTGTAAAAGATTCGTTTGTAAACTGTTTGCTATACATACCCGCATTCTGGAATCCCTGAATAAATTCAGCGCTTCCTTTCTGCGCAATCAAGTTGTCAACCAACGGGAAAAAAGCGTCTTTGATACTTTTTACATAAGCCGGCATATTGTAAATAACACGATACAACGCCCACATAATCGGCAACTGGATAATCAACTGTAAGCAGCTTCCGGTAGGGGAAACTCCGTATTTTGCATAGACAGCCTGCGTTTCCGCATTCATTGCCATTGCAGATTCATTATCTTTTTTGTTCTTATATTTTGCCTGGATTGCCTGAAGTTCTGGATTCATCTTGGCAGATAATTTTGAAAATTTCTGTTGCTTAATCGTAAGAGGCATCAAAAGCAAATAAATAACAATCGTAAATAAAATAATAGCTAGTCCAGTATTAGGAATCCCAATTTTGTCCAGTACATAAAAAATACCTTCCATAATAAATCCTAATAATTTCGCGATAGGACCTATAATCATTGACGATTCCTGTGTTAATAGAACACCCGGCACTCTCATTTCCTCCTTTTCCTTAAACATAAACATCGATACTTTAATTTCTATGGAACCGGATCATAACCACCTTTTGAAAAAGGATTACATCTGATAATTCTCCATAGGGCAAGAAAACCGCCTTTTAAGACTCCGTATTTTTCAACCGCTTCCAGACCATATTCCGAACAGGTCGGAATATACGGGCATTTCGTCGTCTTCATAGGAGAAATATACTTTCTATAGAATTTAATAAGATAAATCACAAGTTTTTTCATATCAATTTCTAAATAAATTCACCCGATAAGAATATGATGAATTTTTGCAAGATGTAATAATGCACTTTCCACTTCCCGATAAGAAGCCAAAGCAGCGTTTTTTCTGGCAACGACTACTATATCTAAACCACTATTAAATATATTTTCATGTAGCCGGTAACTTTCTCTTACCAGTCTCGTAAAGCGGTGTCTTATAACGCTGTTACCCACCTTCTTACTGACTGATATACCTAAACGGTTTCTTTCTTTGTTGTTTTCCAATACATACATTACTAAATACTTATTCACATAACTTCTACCGTTCTGATAAACAAAACGAAAATCATCATTTTTTTTTAAGGATTCAGAAAATTTCATAAACTTAATACCCTTTAAGGAAAAAAAGGCCACATAAATGCGGCCTCTATGCTGATAATTTTTTTCTACCTTTTGCTCTTCTTGCAGCTAAAACTTTTCTTCCGCCTTTCGTACTCATTCTGGCTCTGAACCCATGAACTTTGGACCTATGCCTCTTCTTAGGCTGATATGTCATTTTCATTGTGATGCACCTCCTTTACAATGCGGAAAACAACACTTCCATTTTATATAATTAAATGAAATACGTCAAGCAAATTAAGCATTTTAGTCCATAAATTTTCCATAAATTTTTCTAAAATTATTTTTTTTGAGATATTCACTTTACATAAATATATCCACATCATGTGGATAAATATGTGTATAACTTTTTATTCCATGTTAATAACTTTTCTAAACTTCCGCTATCAGAGACTTTTTCTATGTTTATATCCATCAAAAACTTATTCACAATACAAATATTTTTGTAAATTAATATGTTAACCTGTTTATTATTTTGTGGATAAGTATTGTTTGAATTTTTTCATCATTTATATTAATATATATGGTAGGGTATTTTCGATTTCTATTTTATGATATTAAGATTTCATCATACTAAGATGTATGGCGATTTCTAATTTATAGTTATGAGGGTATTTATATGGATTCTATTAAAGAAAACTGGGACTTAATCAAAGAAACGTTGAGGCAGGAATATGATTTATCTGATATTTCCTATTCTACATGGATTGCTCCTCTCAATTTTTATCAGGTAAAAGACGACGTCGTAACGATATTGATTCCTTCCGACCAGTCCCACGCGCTGAATTATATTTCTACAAAATATAAGAGTTATTTCCAGGTAACGATATCGGAAATGATGGATCATACTTATGATATTTCTTTTATACTGGAAAAAGACGCCCTCGCAGGGGAACCCGACAGTGTTTTTTCTTCCAATTATATTCATAATATCAATTATGAAAATGCTAACCTAAATTCTAAATATAAATTTAATACTTTTGTGGTAGGCAGTAATAATAAATTTGCACACTCCGCTTCCCTCGCCGTAGCGGAATCTCCCGGTGAAGCGTACAATCCCCTTTATTTATATGGGGGTTCCGGGCTTGGCAAGACACATTTAATGCATTCGATTGGACACTTTATATTAGAACAGAACCCGGACACAAAAGTTTTGTATGTGACATCAGAATTTTTTACGAATGAAGTCATTGAATCCATCCGAAGCGGAAGCGCTGCGACCATGAATAAATTAAGGGAAAAATATAGAACCGTGGACGTTCTTCTCATTGATGATATCCAGTTCATCATTGGTAAAGAAAGTACCCAGGAAGAATTTTTCCACACATTTAATACGCTGCATTCCGCCAGAAAACAGATTATTCTTTCTTCCGACAAACCGCCGAAGGAAATGAAGACGTTAGAAGAGCGATTCCGGACAAGATTTGAATGGGGTCTGATAGCCGATATCCAGCCGCCGGATTATGAAACACGGATGGCGATTCTGGAAAAGAACGCAGAAATTTTTCACAAAGAAATTGATAACGAAGTGCTGCAATATATTGCTACTAACATTAAATCCAATATCAGGGAGTTAGAAGGCGCTTTTAATAAAATTATTGCTTTTTCTAAATTAAATAAAGTAGATATTAATCTTGCCCATGCAGAAGAAGCCTTAAAAGATATCATCTATCCCGATAAGACCAAAATAACGCCTTCTTATATTATAGAAGAAGTAGCAGACTATTTTAGTATTTCCCCGGAAGATATTACTTCCAAGAAAAGAAATTCTGAACTTGTCCAGGCAAGGCAGATTGTCATGTACCTTTGCAGGGATTTAACGGATACTTCTTTTTCCAGTATCGGTAAACTACTTGGAAAAAAAGATCACACAACAGTTATCCACGGTGTGAATAAAATCACAGAAGAAATTGCAGGCAACGGTGAATTAAGTGCAAAAGTAGAAGATATCAGAAAAAAAATTATGGCTCCTTAACTTCAAAAAAGAATCAGCCTTCAAAAGGAATTGTTGATAAGTTACAATTTATTCTGAAGTTATAAAAACTTTTTCACAAGGTTATACGTTTTCTTTTTGCCCGAAAAATAGTATAATAGATAAGGTTATACACATTTCAACATCTATTATGATGATGTACTAAGAAATATAATAATAAATAAATAAAACTTGCGGATTCACATCTCAGAAAGGAAGTATACACAGATGAAAATTTTATGTAAAAAATCTAATCTTTTAAATGGTGTACAAATCGTTTCTAAAGCGGTTCCAAGTAAAACAACGATGTCTATTTTAGAATGTATTCTTGTAGACGCAAGAAATCAAGAAATCAAACTGTCGGCAAACGATATGGAACTTGGGATTGAAACCAAAATCGAAGGAGACGTCTTAGAAAAAGGAATGATTGCCCTCGATGCAAAAATATTCTTAGAAATCGTGCGTAAGCTTCCCGATAATGATATCACGATTGAAACGGATAGTAATCTGAAAACTACGATTACATGTGAAAAAGCAAAATTTAATATTATCGGTAAATCAGGGGAAGATTTTTCTTATCTTCCTGTAATCGAAAAAAATGACAGTATTGTCATTTCTCAATTTACATTAAAAGAAGTTATCAGACAGACTATTTTCTCTATCGCCGATAATGACAATAATAAATTGATGACAGGCGAGCTGTTTGAAATAACCGACGACATCCTGAAAGTAGTTTCTTTGGATGGGCATAGAATTTCTATCCGTAAAATACAGTTGAGAAGTTTTTATAATCCTAAGAAAATTGTCGTTCCGGGAAAAACTTTGAATGAAATCAGTAAGATTCTTTCCGGGGATACGGATAAAGACGTCAATATTTTCCTGACGAATAATCATATTTTATTTGAATTTGATAATACGATGGTAGTTTCAAGATTGATAGAAGGGGAATATTTCAGGATCGACCAGATGCTTTCCTCGGATTATGAGACAAAAGTAAGAATTAATAAAAGAGAATTTCTTAATTGTATAGACAGGGCGACGCTGCTTGTGAAAGAAGGCGATAAGAGACCGGTTATCATCAATATTACCGATTTGTTTATGGAGCTAAAGATGAGTACCATCATCGGAAGCATGGATGAAGAAATCGATATTGCAAAAGAAGGAAAAGATTTGATGATTGGTTTTAATCCTAAATTCCTAATAGACGCGCTGCGCGTTATTGATGATGAGGAAGTGGATTTGTATATGGTGAATCCGAAGGCGCCATGTTTTATCAGGGATAAAGAAGAAAATTATATCTATCTGATTCTTCCCGTAAACTTTACGACAGTCAGCTAAGCGTTACCATGCCTTGCACCACTGCTATTATAGGCTGGAAAAAGGCATGGTTATCAAAATGTATAAGATAGGAAAAATATGGAAACGATAAAAATAAAAGATGAATTTATAAAACTTGGCCAGGCTCTCAAACTTGCGGGTCTGGTGGATTCTGGTGTGGATGCAAAAATAGTCATACAAAACGGACATGTCAAGGTAAACGGTGAAGTGGAATATCAGCGCGGAAAGAAGATACATCCGGGTGATACGGTTGCATTTAACGGACAACAGATTAGGGTAGAAAACTGATGATTATTAAGTCATTGGAATTAGCAGATTTTAGAAATTATGATTCTTTAAACATTTGTTTTAGTAGTGGAACTAATATTCTGTATGGTAATAACGCGCAGGGTAAAACAAATATTTTAGAAGCAATTTACTTATCTTCCACTACGAAATCCCATAAAGGAAGTAAAGATAAGGATATTATCAATTTTCATAAAGAAGAAGCACATATCAGGGTTTTGCTTGAAAAAGACGGAATAGATCATAGAATTGATATGCACCTTAGAAAAAATAAATCGAAGGGCATTGCTATCAACGGACTAAAAATTAAAAAGGCAGCAGAACTTTTAGGATTGTTGAATGTCGTCTTCTTTTCACCGGAAGATTTAAATATCATAAAAAACGGACCGGCGGAAAGAAGAAGATTTGTAGATATGGAGCTTTGTCAGTTAGATAGTTTTTATCTTTATAATTTAAATCATTATAATAAGATTGTGAATCAGAGAAACAAGCTTCTAAAGGATATGTATTTCCAGCCAGAGTTAAAGGATACCTTGAATATCTGGGATTCTCAGTTAATTTCTTTCGGCAGTAAGATTATGGAAAGAAGAAGTTTGTTTATCAAACAGTTAAATGAGATTATTTTTGAAATACATAGAAAATTATCCGGCAATCAGGAAGATTTAATGATTTGTTATGAACCGGACGTTACGATAGAAGATTACGAACGTTCCCTGCGGATAAATCAGGAAAGAGACATCAAATTAAAGCAGACTACGGTGGGACCCCATAGGGATGATTTTTCTTTTCTCATTGGAAAAATTGATATCCGTAAATTCGGTTCCCAGGGGCAGCAGCGAACTGCAGCTTTATCTCTGAAACTATCAGAAATCGAGTTAGTTAAAAAAGTAACAAAGAACAATCCTGTTCTGCTTCTGGATGACGTTTTATCAGAGCTTGACAGTAATAGGCAGAATTATCTTTTAAACAGTATAGGGGATATTCAGACGATTATCACTTGTACGGGTCTGGATGAATTTGTTAATAACAGATTTGAAATAGATAAAGTGTTTCAGATTAAAAATGGAGCAATTTGTCAGCAGACTGACAATACGGTTTAAAAAAAGGAAATTATAAATATCGCAGGCTAAGAAAGGAGCTTGGTTATTATTATGTCAAACGAAATGAATGAATATGGAGCGGATCAGATACAGATATTGGAAGGTCTTGAAGCAGTTAGAAAAAGACCGGGTATGTATATTGGAAGTACGTCTGTCAGAGGTCTTCATCATTTAGTCTATGAAATTGTAGATAATGCTGTGGATGAAGCTTTGGCGGGTTTTTGCAGTACAATTGATGTAACGATTAATCAGGATAATTCCATTACTGTCATAGACGACGGGCGTGGGATTCCTACCGGTATCAATCATAAAGCCGGTAAATCTGCTGTGGAAGTCGTGTTTACAATTCTTCATGCGGGAGGTAAATTCGGCGGCGGAGGATATAAAGTGTCCGGGGGACTTCACGGCGTAGGGGCTTCTGTTGTTAATGCGCTTTCTGACTGGCTTGAAGTAGAGATTTATTCGGAAGGAAAAGTTTATAAACAGCGTTATGAGAGAGGTCATGTATGTTATCCCTTGAAGATGATAGGGGATTGTGAAGCTGATAAAACAGGTACGAAAATTGTTTTTAAACCCGATAGTACGATTTTTGAAGAGACCGTTTATGATTATAATACTCTCAAAACCAGATTAAGAGAAACGGCTTTTCTGACGAAAGGGCTTAAAATTATCCTTTCCGATGAGAGAGAAGGAATAGAGCAGAAAAAAGAATTTCATTATGAAGGCGGCATCAAGGAATTTGTTACCTATCTGAACAAAAGCAAAGACGCTTTATATGAACAGATTATGTATTTTGAAGGAAAAAAGAACAATGTTTATGTGGAAGTGGCGATGCAGCACAATGATTCCTATAATGAGAGCATTTATACTTTCGTAAATAATATCAATACGCCGGAAGGCGGTACGCATCTCGTAGGGTTTAAGAGCGCCCTTACAAAAACCTTTAATGACTATGCAAGAAGCGCTAAATTGTTAAAAGAAAGTGAAGAAAATCTTTCCGGGGATGATATCAGGGAAGGTTTGACTGCAATTATCAGTATTAAGATAGAAGACCCTCAGTTTGAAGGTCAGACGAAACAGAAACTTGGAAATTCGGAAGCGAAAGGAGCCGTTGAAAATGTCGTCAGCGAACAGCTTACTTATTTCTTAGAGCAGAATCCAAACGCGGCGAAATTAATTTGTGAAAAATCTATTCTTGCCCAGCGTGCGAGGGAAGCGGCACGAAAAGCAAGGGATCTTACCCGTCGTAAAACGGCTTTGGAAGGCACTGCCCTGCCGGGTAAACTGGCGGATTGCTCCGATAAAGACCCTAAAAATTGTGAAATTTATATCGTAGAGGGTGATTCCGCGGGAGGTTCTGCAAAAACCGCAAGGAGCCGCGCAACGCAGGCGATTCTTCCCCTTCGCGGAAAGATATTGAATGTGGAAAAAGCAAGGCTTGACAGAATTTATTCAAATGAAGAAATAAAAGCGATGATTACTGCATTCGGCACAGGAATTCATGATGATTTTGATATTACGAAATTACGTTATGATAAAATTATCATTATGACGGATGCAGACGTGGATGGTGCGCATATTGCCACATTGATGCTGACTTTTATTTATCGTTTCATGCCGGAATTAATCAGGCAGGGACATGTTTATCTGGCAAAACCGCCTTTATATAAACTGGAAAAAAATAAACAGACCTGGTATGCGTATAGCGATGAGGAATTGGATAGAATCCTCGCCGAAGTAGGAAGAGACCAGAATAATAAGATACAGCGTTATAAAGGTCTGGGTGAAATGGATGCAGACCAGTTATGGGATACGACTATGGATCCGGAAAAACGTATTTTATTGCGCGTTAATATCAATGAAGAAGAAGAATCGGAAATAGATTTGACTTTTAACACATTGATGGGCGATAAAGTAGAGCCCCGCCGTATTTTCATAGAAGAAAACGCTAAATTTGTGAAAAATCTGGATATTTAAAAATATTCAGTCTATGCGCCAGAAGGCAGCGCAGAAATGAGGAAAAGGTTGAAAGAATTGCATTTTTTCAACTGCAAATTTGTACTGACATCGTAGATGTCCCGGGTACATAAATTCGCAGGTTGAGGAAGGAGCATGGTTATAGGTATGGACGAGCGTATTTTTGACAAGATAGAAGAAGTAGATTTGAAGAAAAAAATGGAGGACTCCTACATTGATTATGCGATGAGCGTTATCGCCGCGCGGGCGCTGCCGGATGTAAGAGATGGTCTGAAACCGGTACAGAGAAGAGTCCTCTATTCCATGATCGAATTAAACAACGGTCCCGATAAGCCGCATAGAAAAAGCGCCAGAATCGTCGGTGATACGATGGGTAAATATCATCCTCATGGTGATAGTTCCATTTATGGCGCCCTCGTCAATATGGCACAGGAATGGTCTACCCGTTATCCATTAGTAGATGGGCATGGAAATTTCGGTTCCGTGGATGGCGACGGCGCTGCGGCGATGCGTTATACCGAGGCAAGACTGAGTAAAATTTCTATGGAGCTGCTTGCGGATATCAACAAAGATACGGTAGATTTCGTACCCAACTTTGACGATACGGAAAAAGAGCCTTCCGTATTGCCGAGCCGTTATCCGAATCTTCTGGTAAACGGCACTTCCGGTATTGCGGTCGGTATGGCAACAAATATTCCCCCTCATAATTTACGGGAAGTAATTAGCGCTGTTGTAAAGATTATCGACAATCAAGTGCAGGAAAATAGAAAAACAGAGATAGATGAAGTGTTAGAGCTTGTAAAAGCGCCCGATTTTCCTACCGGCGGCATTATTCTTGGCACGAAGGGGGCGGAAGAAGCGTATCGTACCGGGCGTGGAAAAGTAAGGGTACGCGCCGTGACGAATATTGAGTCCATGCCAAACGGTAAAAGCCGTATTATCGTGACAGAGCTTCCTTATATGGTGAACAAGGCGAATCTGATTTTGAAAATCGCCGATTTGGTAAAAATGAAAAAAATTGATGGAATCACTGACCTTCGCGATGAAACAAACCGGGAAGGCATGAGAATTGTCATTGAGCTTAGAAAAGATGTGAATGCTAACGTTATTCTGAATCATCTTTATAAGCATACGCAGTTACAGGATTCTTTCGGCGTGATTATGCTCGCTCTTGTCAATCAAGAGCCTAAAGTCATGAATCTTCTGGATATGCTGGACTATTATCTGGATCATCAGAAAGAAGTCGTGACGAGAAGAACGAAATATGATTTAAACAAAGCGGAAGAACGGGATCATATTTTACAGGGATTGTTAATTGCGCTTGATAATATCGATGAAGTAATCCAGATTGTCAGAAGCAGCCGCACGACCCAGATTGCAAAAGAAAGGTTAATGGAAAGATTTTCTCTTTCCGACGCACAGTCCCAGGCAATCGTTGATATGCGTCTGCGCGCTCTGACAGGCTTGGAAAGAGAGAAGCTGGAAAAAGAGCATGAGGAATTACTTGCAAAAATTGCCGAATTAAAAGCAATTTTGGCGGATGAGAAATTGTTACTCGGCGTTATTAAGGAAGAAATATTAATTATTTCAGAAAAATTCGGCGACGATAGAAGAAGTAAAATCGGATATGACGTCTACGATATTAATATGGAAGATTTGATTCCAAACGATAATACGGTAATCGCCATGACAAGCCTTGGTTATGTAAAACGTATGACGGTAGATAATTTTAAGGCGCAGAACCGGGGCGGTAAAGGAATCAAAGGAATGCAGACAATCGAGGAAGATTACATAGAAGATCTTCTCATGACGACAACACATAATTATCTGATGTTTTTTACCAATTATGGAAGGGTGTACCGTCTAAAAGCATACGAAATACCGGAAGCTGGACGTACTGCAAGAGGAACTGCGATTATTAATCTGCTGCAGTTAAATCCGGGTGAGAAAATTTCAGCTATGATACCGATTAAAGATTATGAAAACGATAAAAATCTTTTCATGGTAACAAAACATGGAATCGTTAAGAAGACTTCGATTCTGGAATATAGTAATGTCAGGAAGAAAGGTCTGACCGCTATCAATCTTCGGGAAGATGATGAGCTGATTGAAGTAAAATCAACGGATAAAAATACTGAGATTTTCTTAGTGACAAAGCATGGTATGTGTATCAGATTCAAAGAAACAGACGTCAGGGCAACTGGAAGGGCTTCAATGGGCGTTATTGGTATGAATCTGGCAGACGGAGATGAAATCATCGGTATGCAGCTAGACCATCAGGGAGATTCTCTTCTGATTGTTTCTGAGAATGGGCTTGGCAAACGGACTTATCTGGATGAATTTAATGTTCAGAACCGTGGCGGCAAAGGCGTAAAATGTTATAAGATTACAGAAAAAACAGGTAATGTAGTTGGTGTAAAAGCCGTGAACGACGACCATGAAATTATGATGATTACTACAGAAGGAGTGATTATCCAGCTTCGTATGGAAGATATTTCTACACTCGGCAGGATTACGTCCGGCGTCAAGATGATGAATCTTGAAGATGATGTAAAAGTTGCTAAAATTGCCAAAGTGCGGGAAAAAGTAAGCGACGGCAATCAGGAATTTGAAAATATCGACGAGGCGATGGAGGATAATCTATGAAAAGAGCGGAAGAATTAAGAACTACGCTTCGTGGGATTCATCGTAAAAGTTATCCGGCGTATAAGTCTCTTGCAGGAAGTTATTCTTTTGGGAAATATAGTTTAAATATCGAGCATGTGCAGGGAGATCCCTTTGCGGCTCCTTCCAAGCTAAGTGTAAAAGTCGATAACAAAACCGCAGGTTTTCCTGAAGCATATTATGGGGAAAAATGGAATAAAACCGCGTTGGAGGATTATCTGATACGCCGTTTCCATCAGCAGGCGGACAAATTCTGTTTTCAGGCGAAGGGTTCTGGAAAAAGCGGAATCATTACGGTAAGCCGGTGCGGGCAGGAAGTCTTGGAAAGAACTGCATGTGAGATTACAAAAGAAGAGATTATTGTAAGGTTTGAAGTAGGATTTCCGGCAAATGGGCGTACTATCAATGCGGTGGAACTTGAGAAAATTTTATTTGAATTTATTCCCGTATGTGTAGAACAGAGTTTGTATTATGCGAAAACGCCAAAAGCGGATTTGGAAAAAACGATTTTCTTAGCGGAAGACCAGCAGTTTATCCGGGAAGAAATAAAAAGAAGAGATATTGTGGCGTTTGTTGCGGATGGTTCCATTCTGCCAAGGGAAAGCGGTGTATCCGACAGACCGCTAAAAGACGGCGTACCTTTTCAGTCGCCCGAATCGATGGCGGTTGTTTTACAACTTCCTCATAAAGGCGCTCTTAGAGGAATGGGAATTAAAAGTGGTATTACGTTAATCGTAGGCGGCGGATATCATGGTAAATCTACGATTTTAAAAGCGTTGGAGCGGGGCGTTTATAATCATATAGCCGGGGATGGAAGGGAATATGTAATTACGGATGAAACTGCGTTAAAACTCCGTGCGGAAGACGGAAGAAAAATTACGAATACGGATATTTCTCTGTTTATCAATCATTTGCCCAACGGTAAAGATACGAAAAATTTCTGTACGTTAGACGCCAGCGGAAGCACTTCCCAGGCGGCGAATATTATAGAAGGAATCGAGTCAGGCAGTAAGCTTTTGTTAATAGATGAGGATACTTCCGCTACGAATTTCATGGTTCGCGACGAGTTAATGCAGAAGATAGTCGCCAGGGACAAAGAGCCGATTACGCCCTTTTTAGAGCGTGCGAAAGATTTATACGAACAGGCTGGAATTTCTACGATTCTAGTCGTAGGAAGCTGCGGGTCTTATTTTTATATTGCGGATAAAATCGTCCAAATGGATTCTTACCGTGCCATTGATATTACAGAAGAAACCAAAAAAGTTTTGGAAAATTACTCTTCACCCATTGTTTCCGCGCCAGATTTTCATCTTCCGACGGACAAACGGGAAATTGATTTATCCGGCACTGTGCAGAAACGGAAAAGTTACCGGGGAAACAGCATTGTGGAAGAACGGCTGAAAATCAAACGGATGGGGAAAACGGCGTTTTCTATTGGAAAAGAAAATATAGACCTTCGTTATGTGGAGCAGCTTGTAGATGAAGAGCAGACGCAGACTCTTGCTTATCTTCTACGCTATGCCAAGGAGCATTATGGTGATAAAAAGAGTGATGTCAGGAGTATTGTGAAGGCGTTGGAAAATATTTTAAGGACGCAGGGGCTTTCTGGTGTCTGTGATAAGGGAAATGTAGTGTCCGGGCTTGCGATGCCGAGGGTGCAGGAAGTGTTTGCTTGTTTTAATAGGTATTGAGGAAGTGATTGAGAAAATAATTGGGGATATGGCAGAGCATATAAAAATCCCGCGAAGGTGTGCTTTCGCTCTGTGAAAAACGCAGCGGTACTAAACTCAAAAGCCGCTTTAGCGTCTTTTTCGTTAAGTGCCGGCGTTTTTCAAAGACCTTCGCGGGATTTTTATATGCTCTGCCTTCTACTCTTTTTTCTATTGTTTGCGTATTACCTTGATAATAATAGAGGCGATGGCGCAGAGGATTCCGAATACGGGGAATACGACTACAGAGGGCATACCCCATTCATCATATAGGAAACCGCATATCAGGTAGATGATAACTGCAATCAGCATAATGCAAGCGCATACTTTTGATTTTAACTGACTGATTTTATAGGTTTCAGATTCTTTGTTATGGGATAGATTGTATTCTTCGATGTTATATTTGTCTTTCTGGATTCCCGCATAAATGAAGATAACTGTGGAAATACAGATAATAAATAAAAAGACGGAACCTGTTATGGCTTCGTAAGTATTTTCTATTGTGGAAAAAGCTGCATCAGATAACGTGGGAAAAACGGATTCTAAGCCAATCAGCAGGACAACGCCGATTAAAATAAGGACGACGCCTATCGTTACCATGACTGAAAATTTCTTATTAAAGGTATCAATTTCTTCTTCACTGTAAAAATTTTCAATATGGGGATTTTTGGTTTCAAAATCACCATGCTGTAATCCCATGACGATAAAAATTGCGATGGCGATAATTAAGAAGATGAAAAAAACCATGATGGATAGACCTTCATTTGCAGAATTGTCTGGAAGGATTCCAGTCAGAAGCATCATAAGGGATACGCCAAACAAAATCAATCCCACGCCCAAAGCCACCATTTTACTGAATAAATTCATATGTTTATCATAGTGCGCTTTATCTTCTACATAAAGAAGACTGACATCTTTTTGTACCAACTCGTCCATTTTGACATGGAACATCTGACAAAGCAGCAATAGTTTTTCCATTTCCGGGTAAGTCGTATCAGACTCCCATTTTGACACTGACTGCCTCGAAACTTCCAACTGCTCTGCAAGCTGTTCCTGCGTGATACCATTCTTTTTTCTTAAAAATTGTAAATTTTCTCCTAAACTCATCTTTACCATCCTTATCCTTTCTTTTTGATTAAATTGATTGTCATTTGATGAGTTTATTTTATAAAAACAGAAATGTATACTCTATCAATTTAGTGTTGCTTTTAAGTTTTTCTATGTTAACTTTAGGTTGCAAATGCTGAAAATCCGTATATTTGCATGACAGCTTTGTCATTTTGCATATGTGCTTTCCTAAGCACATTTTTGAAAAAAATATATCCAAACTCGCAGGTTGAGTAAAAAAGGGGGATTAATATGGATATTCTATCATAAAAGCTAATAAAAAAGTATAAAAATCAGACATTTTTGTAAAATAGCATTTTTGTAAAATATTTTAATATATGTATTGTTTTTGTGCGCACAAAATAGTAGAATAATATATATTTTGAAAAGGAGATATGAAATAATGGCAGCTAAAACAGCTAATTTGTATGCAAGAATAGAACCAGATGTAAAAGAACAGGCGGAGTCTATTTTATCAACACTTGGTATTCCGGTATCCAGTGCAATCAATATGTTTTATAAGCAAATTATTTTAAACAGAGGACTTCCTTTTGATGTAAAGATACCAAGAACAAAGCCTGTCAATATAACAGAACTTTCAGAAACGGAATTGAATGCGGAACTTGAGAAAGGGTATGCAGATATGATTGAAGGAAAAACAAAGCCTGCAAAACAAGCATTTGCAGATATGCGCAGGGATTACAGGATATGATTTATGAAGTGGTTATTACGGAACAAGCTGATGCCGATTTGAGAGGTATTTATGAGTATATTGCTTTTGAGTTGCTTTCTTTAGAAAATGCGGTAGGACAGCTTGATAGACTGGAAAGACATATTATAGGGCTTGAAAATTTCCCAGAAAAATTCAGACAATATGAAAAAGAACCTTGGAAAACAAAAGGACTTCGGGTAATGCCTGTTGACAATTATCTTGTATTTTATATTTCTGATAAAGTGGCCGCACTTGTGACAATAATTCGGGTTATGTACGCAGGAAGAGATATTGATAATGAACTTATGAGATATACATTTTTTTCAGTATAAAAAAGTTTCTAAAAGTAATAATTTTATGGATATGTCTGAGGCAAAGAATGAAAGAGCTCATCCTTTCTGATACACAATTTCAATGATATGACGTGTAAGGAAAGAAAAAAACGGTATAACTTTCGTAATTGGGTTATACCGTCTTAATTAAAAATATTTACCTATCATTGTAAAGATAGGAAATTATAAAATTTATAAGTTCTTTAAAGCATTTTTCATCTCTTTTACATATTTTCCAACCGGTTCGGCGGAATTTTTACTGTATTTTGCAATGAGCTTTACGATGGCGGAACCTACGATAGCGCCGTCGGAGATAGAAGCCATTTTTGCTGCCTGTTCGGGAGTGGAAATGCCGAAGCCTACTGCGCAGGGAACGGAAGAATTTTCCCGTACAAGTTTTACGATGGATGAGATATCTGTATTGATTTCACTGCGGACTCCGGTAACGCCTAGACTGGATACGATATAAATAAATCCTGAAGCTTCTTTGGCTATCATGGCGATTCGATTTGCGGAAGTCGGAGCGATAAGAGAAATAAGGTCTATGCCGTATTTTTTACAGATATCGTCAAATTCTTCTTTTTCTTCATAAGGAAGGTCTGGCAGAATCAGTCCGTTCATCCCTATTTCGGAGCAGGTGCGGATAAATTTATCTGCACCGTAAGAAAATACCACGTTGGAATATGTCATAAATACCATAGGAATCGTGATATCTTTCCGGAGTTTTCTTACCATGTCAAAAATTTTATCGGTAGTGACTCCACCGGTCAATGCACGAAGATTGGCTTCCTGTATGACCGGTCCTTCTGCGGTCGGGTCGGAAAAAGGAATACCAAGCTCAATTAAATCGGCGTCGTTTGCTGCCATACTTTTGACGATTTGCATGGTGGTATCTAAATCCGGGTCGCCGCATGTGATAAAAGGTATGAATGCTTTATTGTCTACAAAAACTTCTTGGATTTTATTCATTGATATCCTCCCCCCTGTAGCGTGCGATTGCTGCACAATCTTTATCGCCGCGCCCAGATACGGTGATAACCATAATCGTGTTTTTGGAATAATCCGGCGCTATTTTGATTGCATGGGCGATTGCGTGGGCGCTTTCAATAGCCGGAATGATGCCTTCTGTGCGTGAAAGGTATTCAAACGCGTCTACCGCCTGGGCGTCCGTCACGGGAACATAGGTTGCTCTTCCTGTATCGTGAAGCCACGCATGTTCCGGTCCAATGCCGGGATAGTCGAGACCCGCGGAAATAGAATAAACGGGCGCAATCTGACCATATTCATCCTGACAGAAATAGGATTTCATCCCATGAAAGATACCGAGTCGTCCGGTATTGATGGTAGCTGCCGTTTCGTAAGTTTCGATGCCGCGCCCTGCTGCTTCACATCCAATCAGGGTGACTTCTTTATTATCTATAAAGTGGTAAAAAGTTCCTATAGCGTTACTTCCGCCGCCGACACATGCCATGACGATATCGGGAAGCCGCCCTTCTTTTTCCATTACCTGCTGCTTGATTTCACGGGAAATAACCGCCTGAAAATCTCTGACAATCGTTGGAAAAGGGTGAGGACCCATAACGGAACCGAGACAGTAATGGGTATCGTCTATCCGGCTGGTCCATTCACGCATCGCCTCGGAAACAGCGTCTTTTAAAGTTGCGGTTCCGGTTTTTACGGGAATAACTTCCGAGCCAAGAAGGCGCATCCGGTAAACGTTTAACGCCTGTCTTTTTGTATCTTCTTCACCCATGAAAACGACGCACTCCATACCAAGCAATGCGGCAGCAGTAGCGGTTGCTACGCCATGCTGTCCGGCTCCAGTTTCTGCGATTAATCTGGTTTTTCCCATTTTCTTTGCAAGAAGCGCCTGTCCTAAAACATTATTGATTTTATGGGAGCCGGTGTGGTTTAAGTCTTCCCTTTTCAGATAAATTTTGGCGCCACCCAAATCTTTTGTCATTTTTTCTGCATAGTACAAGCGGCTGGGACGGCCTGCATATTCATTCAGCAGACTTGTCAGTTCTGCGTTGAATGCAGGGTCGTCTTTATAATGGTGATAAGCATTTTCCAATTCGATGACGGCATTCATAAGCGTTTCGGGGATATATTGTCCGCCGTGAATGCCGAAGCGTCCTTTAGAGTTTGACATTTTTTTGCCTCCTTGTTTATTATATAGGTATTTGAAAAATTAGGTTATTGCAGCCGCCCGTTGTACAGAATATACAACTACACATTTTTAAAATTTAGTTTCGCAATTACTTACAGCGTCTATAAAAGCTTTTATCTTATCATAGTCTTTTTTTCCATCGGTCTCTACGCCGGAGCTTGTGTCTATGGCGTAGGGGTTTGTCAGGGAAATGGCTTCTTTTACGTTTTCCGAGGTCAGACCGCCGGCCAGGAAAAAGGGTCTGTTGATGTTCTGAATCAGCGACCAGTCGAAAGTTTTGCCGGTTCCGAGACCGTTATCTAATAATAAATAGTCTGAAGGATAATTCAGGGCATTTCTGATATCTTCTTCTGACTGAATGATAAAGGCTTTGATAATGGGTTTTTTATATAACTGTTTCAATTTCTCTGCATAGGCGGCTTCTTCGTTGCCATGTAACTGAGCGATTTGTATCGTACCGCTTTCTAATAAGGAAGCTACCTTTTCAAAAGGTTCGTTGACAAAAACGCCGACGCTCTGGATGGAAGGATTTAGAAGTTTTCTAAGGTGCGCGGCGTTTTCGGGGGAAATATAGCGTCTTCTTCCTTTCATAAAGACAAAGCCGATATAATCCGGCTGCAGTTCATTGACATAAGCGATGTCTTTTTCGGACTGTAAGCCGCAGATTTTTATTTTTGTCATAATGCCTCCATTTGCGTGTCTTTCGTTTGTAATAAGCCAAGGGATTGCTTATAAATGTTTGGCAATTGCAATTTAGAATTTTACTGTAGATTAAAGTCCTTTCAATTCTCTTAGCATTGCTTTCTTATCATTAGATTTCATAAGGGTTTCCCCAATTAGTACCGCATTGACATGTGCCTGTTCTAAAGCGGCGATATCTTCCCTGTTACGGATACCGCTTTCGGCAACGAAAAGGATATCCTCTGGAACGAGCAGCCGGAGCCGTCCACTGTTGTTAATGTCCACCGTAAAGTTTTTCAGGTTCCGGTTGTTTACGCCTATGATGCGGGAGCCTGCGGCGATTGCGGATTCTATTTCAGTTTCGTCATGAGCTTCTACGAGGGCGGAAAGTCCGAGTTCATTACAAATCTCAATATAATCTTTTAACTGCTTTGTCGGTAAGAGAGAGCAGATAAGCAAAACCGCGTCTGCTCCGAGTAATTTTGCCTCATAAATCATATATTCATCCACCGTAAAATCTTTACGGATACAGGGAATCGATACGGCGTCTGCAATTTCCTTTAGATATTCATTTTTACCGAGAAACCATTTGGGTTCCGTAAGGACGGAAATGCAGGAAGCGCCCGCGGCTTCATATTCTCTGGCAATGTCAAGATAAGGAAAATCCTCCGCAATCAATCCCTTAGAAGGCGATGCTTTTTTACATTCGCAGATAAAACTCATCTTGTCTGTGGCAAGCGCTTTTTCAAAAGGAAAATCCGTATGGCAGTCCATAGACAGGGCTTGTTGTTTTATCTGTTCAAGGGGAAGGACGCTTTTTGCCTTTGCGACCCGCTCCTTTGCGTATTCGGCGATGGTATCTAAAATAGTTGCCATTGATGTTGCACCTTTCTTAATTACTTTCTTTTATAAACGCATCTAATGTTGCAAGCGCGCTGCCGGAATCGATAATTTCCCCGGCAAGTTTTACGCCGTCTGCGAAAGACTCCGCTTTGCCGCCGATGTATAAAGCTGCGCCGGCATTGAGTAAAACGGCGTTGCGTTTAGCGCCTTTTTCCCCTTTTAAAATCGCAGTCGTTATAGCGGCGTTTTCTTCGGGAGTTCCGCCCGTCAGCTCTTCTTTCTGGCAGCTGGTAAGTCCGAAATCTTCGGGTTTGATGGTGTAAGTAGAATATTCCCCTTG
>JAMPHJ010000001.1:31335-78206 GCA_023663465.1 Muribaculaceae bacterium
GAGCTTTTTACCAATTTTTCGCGCTTCATTGAAAAAATATGTCTGGTATATGAGGTGGATAAACAAGTTTTTAAGGAACTCTTACGGATAAGCAGAAATGCTGATTATGCAAGCGTGATTAGAAAAGGAACGTTAAGAATAGTTTGTGATTATTGGAAAGCATCAAAAAAGGTTCTTGGATTTGTAGAAAAAGTAAATCAAGAGTTTTCTGTTGAAGTAATAGATATAGCCTTTAATGATTTGAATACAGAAGAGAATTGTGATAAAGTTTATTTCCTTTATAAAATTGATATAAATAATTGTACTAAGGAAAATGATATTGCCAGCAGACATGTATTAAAACTATTAGAATCATTTCAGATGTATGATTGTGCGTTGCTATGGACCAACAGAATACTTGAATATTGTAAAGATGGAGTAGTCATTCGGAGTCTATTTAGAATTTGCAGATTGAGAAATGATTATTCAGATGCAAAGAAATATATGGATATGCATAATATTACAGACAAGTTAGATTTCAACATACAATATGAATTGGTTTTATACTATGAGGCGCAAGGTGATGAAAGTTCCCGGAATGAGATTCTTAATGATATAAATATGAAATATAATAATAGTATTCCGATTTCACAAACTTTATTTAAATTTTATATTAAATACGATATGCTGAATGAAGCAAGAGAAGTTGAGAACAGAATTAATCATTTAAGAAAAACGCAGAAACTTAATGAGAAGAACCAAAGAGATTTTGAAAGACATAATAGAGAAAATCAAGAGATTTTATTGAAACGCCTGGCAGATTTATTAGAGGAACAGGAGCATAATAGAAAATTGCTGGCAATTACAGATTTGATAAAAGGTTTCTCTCATGAATTAGGACAACCAATAACGAATATAAGATATGCAATACAATTATTTTATATGAAACAGGAAAAGGAACAGACAACATTGAGTTTTGAAGAAAAAAAACTTTTGGATGGGATCATTATTCAGACAAGCAGGGTGGGAAAATTATTAGATAGATTTGCGCCAATTGTATCAAGTAAAAATCAAAAGGAATATTTCAAAGTATATGATGCAATTATAACTATATTTGAAGAATTAAGTATGAGATTGAATAATGAGAACATAGAGTATTCAGTTGTAGGAGATAAAAATGCTGTTTTATACGGAGAAGTGATACAATTTTCTCAGGTATTTTATAATTTGATTATTAATGCAATTTATGCCATTAATAAAAAAAGCGTCGAGGGAAAAATTAATGTTGCGATACAGTTTGAAGGAGGGACTTTAATTATATACTTTAGCGATAATGGTATTGGTATTCCAGCTGAAATTCAGAGGAAAATTTTTGAGCCATTTTATTCTACTAAAAGAAAAGAAAGTGAAGAGGGGGGAGAAGGTCTGGGACTTTATATAGTATGGAATATATTAAAAATGTTTAATGGAAAAATAAGTGTAGATCCATATTATACAGGTGGTGCAAGATTTGTTATCAAAATAAAAATGGAGGATGAGGGAAATGTATAAAATTTTATTAGTTGAAGACGATAGGGAAACTGCCAGTTTTGTGAAAAGCGGTTTAGAATTAGAAGGAATGGCGGTTGATACAGCAATTGATGGGCAGGATGGTCTTGAACATTTTCAGAAGAATGAATATGACCTTGTTTTATTGGATTTAGAGATGCCGCGAATGAATGGGGAAGAGCTGGTAATAAAGATAAGAAATATAAATCCATATATTGATATTATTGTTTATACAAACTATTCGCATTTTGCAGATATTAAGAAATTAGTTAATTTAGGAATTAACGGTTATGTTAATAAAGGACCGGAAGCGGATTTGAGAGAATTAATCAATATTGTTAAAGGGAAGCTGGAACCTATGAATGAGGATGGAATGAAGGCGCTTATAAATGGAACAGATGTAATGACAGTGGATTAGGCGGTGATATGGCAAATGAAAAAATATTTATTAGATACAAATGCTTATTTTGCTTTATTGAAATATGTAAGTATTGATAATAATAACAAAATTATTGATAATATATTGGAAGGAGAATGTTATATTTCTAAAGTTACACAAATAGAAATTATTTCTGTAATTGGCAAGTATGCGAGAGGGGCTAGTGGCGGAATACAGGTATGTAATCGAATTCATGAGGACACGGGAGTGATATGTGGAAGGCAATTTATTACACCTAAGCAGAAAAAATGGAGTCAGGCAAAACTAAAAGAATGGTTAAAACTTGAAAAGGAGGTATCAAGTGGAAGTAATTGTTTATTTAATGTTAAAGTGCTGGATATTAATTCTGAGGTTATAGCAGAAGCAGAAAATTTTATTCAACATGCGCTGATATACAATTTTAAATCTATGGACGCAGTAATATTAGGAACTGCAAAAGCAAATTCCTCGGATACTGAGATCATGGTAGTGGTGACAGCAGATAAGGCTTTGAAAGCTGGAATGGATAAAATAAATTATCCTCATATATCTATTGCATAGAAGAATAGAAGCTGAAATCCCACATAAACCCCGCCCCCCTCGCATAAGCTTTATAGAGAACATTCGTGTAGGCATTGCATGGCACAGGTTTTTGCACATTTTTCCAATATTGTGATTCCGGTCATTATCTTTTATATTGTGGCGTATGGGCTGGCGACCAAGACAAATGTGTACGAGGATTTCATCAAGGGCGCCAAGGACGGTTTTCATACGGTGGTACAGATTATGCCAACCTTAATCGGACTGATGGTCGCAGTGGGCGTACTGCGGGCGTCGGGATTTCTGGATTTTCTTGGGGATATGCTGTCCGGCGTGGCGGGGCGGTTTGGATTTTCTTCCGAGCTGATACCGCTTATTCTTGTCAAAATGTTTTCTTCTTCCGCCGCAACGGGGCTGGTGCTGGATATCTTCAAAAATCACGGCCCGGATTCCCCTCTTGGCATCACGACTTCTATCATGATGAGCTGTACGGAAACGGTTTTTTATACGATGTCCGTTTATTATATGGCGGCGAAAGTAACGAAGACGAGATATACGCTGGCGGGAGCGGTGCTTGCGACGGCAGCCGGAGTCGCTGCCAGCATTTTTCTGGCGGGAATGATGTAAAATCTTTCCGCCATAGATTTTGTCCATTTCTGGCAATATCAAATCTCTGACAATATTTTCACAATGTTTTCCTGGTGTTTCTAAAATGTCCATAACATATCCGGCGTATTCCGTCCGGGGTTTCCTGAGAAATCGACATAAATTTAATATTTTTTTAACATCCAATCTATTCCGGGAATGGGCGACATATGATAAAATGAGCGTTAGTGAGGAAAGCATGCTTGCATGTTTGACGAACGGCGAATGCTGATCATAAATCGCAGATTTATGATAAAATAAGCAATATCACAGGCAGCCGCCCTGGCATGGAGGGTCAGATTTATGGGTTCATTCGTAGAATTTAAAAATGTCAGTAAAACCTATCATATGGGGGAAGTGGACATTCAGGCGTTGAAAGATGTAAATTTCACAATAGAAAAAGGAGAATTCTGTGTCATCGTGGGCGCTTCCGGCGCCGGGAAAACGACGATTCTGAATATTCTGGGCGGCATGGACAGCCTTTCAGAAGGACAGGCGCTCCTGGACGGCGTGGATATTTCAGCCTATAACAGTAAGAAACTGACCGCATACAGGCGGTTTGAAATTGGTTTTGTTTTTCAGTTTTATAATCTGGTGCAGAATCTGACCGCCCTGGAAAATGTGGAGCTGGCGGCGCAGATTTGCAAGGAGCCGCTGGATGCAAGGACGGTTCTGGAAATGGTCGGGTTAAAAGAACGCGCCAATAATTTCCCGGCGCAGTTATCCGGCGGGGAGCAGCAGAGGGTGGCGATTGCAAGGGCATTGGCGAAGAACCCGAAACTGCTGCTTTGCGACGAACCTACCGGCGCGCTGGATTATAATACCGGAAAAGCGGTTCTGAAGCTGCTGCAGGATACCTGCAGGCGGGAAGGCATGACGGTAGTGGTCATTACCCACAATCAGGCGTTAACCGCGATGGCGGATAGGATTATTACGGTGAAAAGCGGTACGGTTCGGAAGATGGAGCTGAATGAGCATATCGTACCGGTGGAAGAAATAGAGTGGTAATTGTAAAGAAATAAGATGGCAGCGATGAAGAGCCAGAGTGATAATGACAGCGGGATAGTTTGTATAGGAGTGGAATACATGGGCAGTGCGATTGTGAAAACGACAATTAGGGAAATCAAGGGAAGCGTCGGACGTTATCTGGCGATTCTGGCAATCGTCATGCTCGGAGTGGGTCTTTTCGCGGGGCTGACCATCACGAAACCGGCAATGATTGCGACGGAAAACAACTATCTCAGGGAACAGAATTTTTTCGATTTCCAGCTATTGTCCACTGTCGGTTTTACGCAGGAAGATGTGGAAGAGCTGACGGCGATGGAAGGAATCGCGGACGCGGAAGGAACGATTTCTGTGGACGCGCTCTGCACGGTGGATGATGCAAGCGAGGCAGTCTATAAGGTTTTTTCTGTGCCAAAGCAGATTAACCGGTTGGTCGTCACGGCGGGAAGACTGCCGGAAACCGTAGACGAATGCGTCATAGACGCCGGGCAGTATGGGGAGGACGCGATAGGTTCCCAAGTGGTGATTACCGATACGAATGCGGAAGATACGCTGGAAATGTTTGCAAACCGCACCTATACCGTGGTCGGGATTGTGCAGTCCCCTTCCTATATTAATTTTGAAAGAGGAACCGCATCCATCGGGGATGGGAAAATAGCCGCCTTTCTTTGCATACAGGAAGAAGCTTTTGACTGCGATTATCTGACGGGAATCTATCTGACGGCGAATGAGCGTTACGACGTATATTCGGACGAGTATGAGGATTACATAGAGTCGATGCAGGATGGCATGGAGGAAAAGGCGGAGGAGCTTGCATGGGCAAGGTATGACAGACTTCTTAGCGATGCGCAGGAGGAAATCGAAGAGGCGCAGGGCGAGCTGGATGAGAAGAAGGCGGAAGCGGAGGAAGAACTGGCAAAAGCCGCTAGGGAAATCGAGGATGGCGAGCAGGATTTAAGAGACGGCGAACAAGAGCTTATCGACGGGGAAAAAGAAATTGCCGATTACGAGAAAGAACTGGCGGACGGCGCAGAGAAAATCCGGGACGGCGAGCGGGAAATCCCGGACAAAGAGAAAGAAATCGCCGATGCGGATAAGGAAATTGCCCTGCACGAATGGGAAATTTTCTCGGGCGAACAGGAAATCGGTCAGGGCTGGTATCTGCTGGAACAGGCAAAAGATACGCTGCGTGAAAAAGAAAACGAATTATTGGCGGCGGAAGAGGAGTTACGGCAGGGCGAAAAAGAAATAACGAAAAACCAAACAGAATTGGACGAAAAAGAGGCTGAGCTAAACGCGCAGGAAGCGATGCTGAATGAGAAGGAAGCGGAGCTAAGCGCGCAAGAGGCGGAATTAAATGCAAAAGAAGCGGAATTGAATGCGAAAGAAGAGGAATTAAACGCACAGGAAACAGCGCTTGCCTTACAGGAGGCGGCGCTGGAAGAGGAAAGCCGGAAACTGGAAGAAGCGGAAGCAGCGCTTCTTGCCATGAAGAATGAGATATCCCCGGAAAATTATGAGCAGGAGATGGCCAAAATCCAACAGGCAAAGGCACAGCTGCAGGCAGGAAAAGAGCAGCTGCAGGAAGGAAAAGCACAGATACAGGAAGGAAAGGCACAGATACAGGCAGGGAAAGCGCAATTGCAGGAGGGAAAAGCTCAGATACAGGCAGGGAAAGCGCAATTACAGGAAGGGAAAGCGCAGATACAAGCAGGGAAAGCGCAGATACAGGCGGGAAAAGAACAGCTACAGGCGGCGCTTGCCCAGTTACAGGATGGGAAAAATCAGATACAGGCAGGAAAAGCGCAGTTACAGGCGGGAAAAGAAGAAATCGCCGTGCAGGAAACCTTGTTAAAAAATAGCGAGTCCCAACTGGCGTCCGGCAAATCGGAAGTGACGAAGGCGAGAAAAGAACTGGAAGAGGGAAAGGCAAAGTTAGAGGATGGTAAAAAGGAACTTGCCGATTCCAAAGAAGAGCTTGCCAAAGCTGAAAAAGAGCTTGCCGATGCAAGACAGGAATTGGAAGACGGCAAGATTGAAATCGAGGACGGCAGGGTAGAGCTTGCCGATGCCAGAAAGGAATACGAAGAAGCCAGGGCAGAGTTTGATGAGGAAGTGGCGGACGCCCAGAAGAAAATTGACGACGCCAGGGAAGAACTAGAAGAGCTGGAAGAACCGGACCAATATGTACTGACTAGAAATTCCAATATCGGCTATGCCTGTTATGACAGTGACGCTAGCATCATAGCGGCGATTGCCAATATTTTTCCCGCCTTTTTCTTCCTGGTGGCGGCATTAATCTGTATGACGACGATGAACCGTATGGTAGAGGAGCAGAGGACGCAGATAGGCGTGCTGAAAGCGATGGGTTATGGGAACGGCGCGATTATGGGTAAGTTTTTATTTTATGCCGGCAGCGCGGCATTTGTTGGTGCAGTCGCAGGCTGCGTTGGCGGAACCTGGCTTTTCCCCAAAGTAATCTGGGAGGGCTATTCCATTATGTATAACATGGGCGGGATAGAATATGTGTTTGATTTCCGTATCGCACTGTTATCCATTGCGGCTGCACTGTTATGCTCTATGGGCGCTGCGTATTTCTCATGCCGTTATGAATTATACAGCGTGCCCGCCAGTCTGATTCGTCCGAAAGCGCCGAAGAGCGGCAAGCGGATTTTTCTGGAAAAAATAACCTTTCTCTGGAGCCGGATGAAATTTCTGCACAAGGTATCTGCGCGGAACATCATCCGCTATAAGAAGCGGTTCTTCATGATGATACTTGGCATCAGCGGCTGTACGGCGCTTCTGTTAACCGGATTCGGCATCAAGGATTCCGTGACGAATGTCGCCGATATGCAGTATGATGAGATACAGATATATGACATTGGCGTCACTTTTTCAGACGCCCAGACCGATGCGGATATGGAGAAGCTGGCGGAAGAGAGCAAGGAAATGCTGGCGGAGATATCCTATCAGCATGAAGAATCGGTGGATATGGATTTCGGAGGCAAGACCAAATCTGTCTATCTGGAAATCCCTCAGGACGCTGAAATGATGAGTATCTTTCTCAACTTACATACGGAATCGGGAGCGGCAATCGCATATCCGCAGGAAGGGGAGGCGGTGTTGACGGCAAAGATTGCGGAAGATATGGGAATTAAAGTTGGCGATACCGTGATATTACGCGATAACGAGATGAATCAGCTGACGGTTGAGGTAACTGCCCTTTGTGAGAATTTCGTCTATAATTATATCTATCTGAATCGGGAAACTTACGAGAATCAGATAGGCGTGGAGCCGGAATATAAGAGCGCCTATGTTAATGTCGGGGAAGGTGTAGACGTCCACGAGGCGGGAGCAGCCCTTGCCGATAACAAAAGCGTCCTTGCCATTTCCGTGACGGCGGATATGCGCGCAAGGATTGCGAATATGATGGAAAGCATGGACTATATCGTGCTGCTGATTATCGCCTGTGCGGGCAGTCTCGCTTTTATCGTGCTCTATAATCTGACCAATATCAATATTACCGAACGTATCCGCGAGATAGCGACCATTAAAGTACTGGGCTTCTACGCCAAAGAAACGGCGGACTACGTTTTCCGGGAAAACATGGTACTGACCGCATTGGGCGCCGTCGTCGGGCTGCTGCTTGGCAAGTGGCTGCACTGGCTTGTAATGTATTATGTCAGGATTGATATGCTGTCTTTTAAGACGCTTGTCCGCCCCATCAGCTATCTATGGAGCCTGCTTCTGACCTTCTGCTTCGCCGTATTCGTGGATATCGCGATGTACCGGAAGCTGGAAAAAATTAATATGGCGGAGTCGCTGAAGTCGATTGAGTAAGCGGTGTAGAAAAAATACTTATAAAGTGTAAAAAGATTACACAATCTGTTGCAGCGTTAATAAAAAACGGTATAATAATTAAGAAGAATGGTTATTGTTAAGTATGGAGGAAAATAGAATGCTGGCAGAATTTGAAGTGAGAAATTATCGGGGTTTCAGGGATAAATTGCAGTTTTCGTTAGAATCAGCGAAAAATTATGAATTTAATCAGGAAGCAGTTCATAATGGGATTATTAAAGATTCGGTTGTCATTGGATATAATGCTGCGGGTAAGACCAATCTGGGTCGGGCTGTTATGGATATTATTATTCATTTGTCGGATAAAGAAGGTAACAGGATAGGCGACTCATCGAAATTGTTCTATTCCAATTTATATAATCAGGATAATACTGTATCTTTTTCTTATAAATTTAAATTTGATTCTTCTTATATAGAATATACTTATGAAAAGAAGAATGCGCTGCAGGTAATCCGGGAAAGTGTTAAAATCAATGGGAAAAAAGTGATTGTAAATGATAATGACACTTGTTTTGTGCATTTGAAAGGGACAGAAAGTTTGAATTTAGATAATTGGGATAATTCTATTTCATTAGTTAAGTATACTTATGCTAATACTGTATTAGACAGGGCGGATAAAAACTGTCAGGTCTTTCTGAAATTTATGAAGTTTGTGAATCGGATGCTCTGGTTTGGCAGTACAGACCGGATGCAGAGCATAGGTTCTAATCTGTATGGCGGAAGTGTGCTTGAAGCCATATGTGGGTTGGAAAATGGCGTTAAGAACCTGGAAGACTTTTTACAGGAAGCGAATCTTCCCTTTAAACTCTTGGAAAGAGAGGGGAGTCAGGGGGAAACGATTTATTGTAAAGTGGGAGAAAAAGAAGTGCCTTTTGGCCCATTAATGTCAAGTGGAATAAAAGCATTGACTTTTTTATGTCTATGGTATATGCAGCGGGAAGATTTTTCCTTTATTTTTATTGATGAGTTTGATGCTTTTTACCATACGGATTTATCGATTGCCATCATTCGTAAGCTGATGAAGGAAGAAAATATTCAGGTGATTTTTACATCCCATAATACGGATATTATTTCTAATGAATTGTTACGCCCGGATTGCTACTTTATATTAGAGGATAATACGATACAGCCATTTTGTAATCTGACGGATAAGTCGCTGCGAGAGGCGCATAATCTCCAGAAAATGTACAAGGCGGGAGCTTTTCATGAGCAATAAAAAGAAGAAAGTCCTTTTTATTGAATTATATCTTTTCTTTGATTATGACGGACATAATGATAATGTCCCTAAAGAGTACCGAAATAGGGATATACTAGAGGAAATGCTTCAAACATTTAATAATGAAACAGAACTTGGGAAATTATATGTGTCTTATCCAATGATTGAGTCCATTAAGGAAATTGATGCAGAAACAAAAGATTATAAAAATTTATATCTTTCATTAGATGAGATTCCTGGGTACAAACAGAGTTTCTTTTTACAATCTGATTTCAATCATTATAACTGTATTGATGAAGAACTCTGGCTGATTGCGTGCAATGCCAGCCAAAAAAGGGCTGGTCTGCTGGTTAAGTATAACAGTTTATGTACATACGATTATTTTATACATAATCTGGGTCAGGAAAACTTGTATTTTTACCAAAAGAAAAATTATATTAATAATGGTCATTTACTGTGTATTTTAAATTCTGTTCCACTGTTTCTTTTGGAATATTATCAGGAAGATTTTTGGAATCGGGTAATGGGAGTTTAGGAATATGCAAATAAAGTTAAGTCCCCCCAATTTGACTCCCCACCTTTTGTTTGCTAAAATAAAAAAGAGCGTCCGCCCGGAATCCGGCGCGGACCGTTAGGCTGCAGTAAGCCGCTCTGATATAATTAGCTGACGTTGAGAAAAGGGCATGGTTACAGATATGGATATAAATAGCGCATTGAATGAGGTCTTAGTAAAATTATTCCGCAATATCAATGCAATTGAGGAACAGGCAGTCCGGACAGAAGAATATAAAGATGTTACGACCAATGATATGCATGTGATAGAGGCAATCGGCATGGAGGAGAAGAAAAACATGACGACGGTCGCCAAGGCGCTGCATGTGACGACGGGAACGCTTACCATCGCCGTCAACAGTCTGGTCAAGAAGGGCTATGTGGAAAGAATCCGAAGCGAAAAGGACAGACGGGTCGTTATGATTTATCTGACTGAGAGGGGAAAGGGCGTGTTCCTGCATCATGCACATTTTCATGAACAGATGATCGATGCGGTGGTGGAGCAGCTTTCGGAAGAGGAAAAAGAGGTTCTGGAAAAAGCTCTGAGCAGGATTAATCAGTTTTTTCTTTCCCAGAGAAAGGATTAAGGGGCGGCAGAAACTGAATCAGGCGCTTCTTACCATGCTTACCCCGTCTGCATAATCGTCAGCAGGCGGGATAATGTCCTGAAATCCGCAGGACCGTTATCTAACAGGAAGGTATGAAATTGATAATCCGTGTACGAATCTTTCCAAGCCTCCTGGGCTTGGTTTTTTAATGCTTCAATTTCCAGATAGCCGAGGTAATATTTCAGATAATTGCAAGGTTCTTCCACGATGTACTCATAGACGGCGCGTATGTCAGACTCTTCCCGAAACCCGATGGCGGAAAGGATGCTATAGACTCTTTCATAAGAAGCGCCCTCATAGTGGATGAGGATATCCAGCAGGGAATATAGGCAAAGTTGTATCTGTCTATTCAGTCTGTCTGCTTGATATAGAGATTCCAATTCCGGGTGGGATTCCCGGACAAGGCGGATGGCATAATCATAAGAGTTTAGCTCCACATACATCGCCCAGCCCTCCACATAACCGCCATAGGATAGAATGCTGCGCAGGGGAGTCGTGTCCGTCGTCTGCAGACGGCGGCTGCTATAGAGGGTCTGATAGAGATGTCCCGGATAGCCTTCATGGGCAAGCGTCGTAAAAAGGGACAGACCACCGCCGGTATCCAGATTGTTGATATAAATCGTATTTTCCTGCGTATCATCAATCGGCGGCGTCAGATAAAAGGCGGGCGCCGTGTAGGGCGCAAGGCATTCGTCCACATATTTGATGGTGCAGGTAATGGGTTCGCCGTCGATGTTATCGGGAAGGGCTGGATAATCCTGCGTAATCATTGTCTGTAGCTGGGATAGCATTTCTTCCGGCGTCAGGGATAGAAGCGCGTCTGTTTCCGTATCCGAAGAATCCGTCAGGGTGGGATACTGCTGCATCAGTGTCAGCAGGGCAGTATAATTTTTTTCAAAATCCTGCGCCAGCATTTTCTTGATTTCCGGGATGGTACGATAGGAGCCGGTGTTCAGACGCAGGTACGCCGTATAGTATTCTTTGCCGTTCGGATAACAGGCAAGCCCCTGCATGGGCGTACCGCTTCCTTTTAACAGGGTCAGCTCGTCGGCAAGCTTGTCATAGGCGGGCGCGACAACCGTCGTCAGCAGACGTTTATGCTCCGACTCCCATGCTTCAGAGTCCGCCTCACTGATGAGGTTCTGCTCGATTAATTTTGCCAGCCGCTCTTGGAAGGTCACTTCCAGAAAATGTTCTCCTGTCTGCAATTGCGCAGGATTCATCAACATGGTACATTGTTCTATGACTTTATCCGCAGAAGCGTCCGACATAAAAAGCCCCTTATCAGCTTTTTCCTGCTCATAGCGCATGATGCCTTCCAGATAAGCGGGAATCTGGGATAGGATAGACAGGTAATTTTCGATGTCTTCCACAGAGGAAATCCGGTATTCCGCCAGAAGAATCGGCAGCTCGGACTGGGCGCCGGACGCCGGGGAAAGAGGTTCCTCATAATAAAGATACGAAGAACAGTTTTTTAGGGCGGACAGATAGGTTGCCAGCAGCAGGTATGTATATTGATTAGAGGAGGACATATTTTCCGGGTGAAATTTTTGTAGTCTTAAAAGCGCGGATTCTGTACTTTTAAGCTGTTGTGTAGACTGACCGGTCTGATAGACAGGCAGGGTAAGGGCGCTTTCCTCGATTCCATAGGCGGAAGCGTCCGTCAGTGTGTAATGCAGGTTGATGGGATTGGAGCTAAGCTCCGTCAGAAATAAATCCAGGGCAAATTTTTCAAACCGGGAATCTTCTTTCAGAAAGGAGCCGCCATGAAACCGGCTATAGAGAAATAGCGTTGTCAGGATAAAAAGAAGCAGCAGTAAAACCGCGCCTATCCATTGTCTGGGAGAAAGTTTTTTTTTCAAGAAAACACCTGCTTTGAGAGCTTTCTTTTCAATATATGCACAGGTTTGGCACAGATATGCCCATAGAGACGATATATGCCTAGGAAACCGACATTCTTAATAGACAATCTGATCCCTTCCGTTTTCTTTTCCTCTATAGAGTTTTTCATCCGCTTCTTTGATAATTGTGTTAATGTCGGAGTGAAAATCATATTCGGTCAGACCGAACGTCATGGATACGGAAAAAGTTTTATCCTTTGCGTCGAATTTCAAAGCTTTAATTTTTTTCCTAAGAGTCTCTAAAAGTATCAAGGCATGGTCTCCGTTGGACTCCGGGAAGACTAGCAGGAACTCTTCGCCGCCCCATCTGGCAATCAGGCACTGTCCGAGTAACGTTGCTTTCATGGTTCGGGCGATGCTTTTTAATACTACGTCGCCCATATCATGCCCGTAAGTGTCGTTGACTTTTTTGAAAAAGTCAATATCGCAGATACAGAGACTGATACAGGAAGTAGCGGAAGGAGTCAGTACCTCATTCAGATAATCCATTGCTCTTCTGCGGTTATACAGTCCTGTCAGCGTGTCGGTATTTGCCTGTTCGATTAATTTATTATTATAGTTGACCAGTTTGCCTTCCAGTGTCTGGGAGTCTTTGCTATAGACATAGGATATAACGGAAATGCACCAGAAAATAGCCGCCGTATTGATAATTTGCATAAGGTATGTAGTGCCGGAACTCAGCGTTACGACAGCGTCCGTATTACGGCATAAATGATAGAGATAGAGACGGAAGCCAAAAAGAGCAATGGCATAGAGCGTCTTGAAACCATAATGGGAATAGCCGGTAAAGAAACAGAGGATAAGCAACACTACGATAAAGTGCTGTACACCCACGTCCCAACCGAAATAATATACATTGACAGCCACCCATGCAAGGGTGCCAATGTTTAGAATGCATGTAACATATTTCGATTTGCTATGATAAGTCATGATGAAAATAGCTAGAAACATAGCAAAGGAAATCAGCAGGATTGTAATTCCGGTATTGTTTAAGATGCTGATATAGATTATACTATTGATTGCAATATAGAACAGCATGGACAGGACAAGAATCCTGATGACAGCAATAAATTTAGGGGACTCATTCGCTTCGCCGGTATCTTTGAAAAGGAGACGGGTGATATCGTTAAGGTGGAAAAACTTCATGGGGAACCTGACCTTTCTTTTGTATAAAATAAATTGTTGCCTATGAGTTTAATAGTACACCTGTTTGTAAGAAAAGGCAATATAAGGAATGTGGTAAATGATGAATAAATATTATCTGAAAAATAAACTGATGATGTTGATATCCATTACGATACTGCCCTTTATCTGTATCACAGTTTATCTGATTTTATCCATGCGCAATTACAGTAACGCGTATGATGAAATTGTCAGTAACATGACGATTGCCAACAGCTATAACCTGAATTTCAAGGAAGAGATGGACGAGAGTCTCTATAAGCTTGTGGTAGGCGCGGTGACATTTGAGAATATCGATAAAGAGGGCATGTTAGAAGACCCTTATCAGGTCATCGGGGAGCTACGGGAAGATTTCGGCGTCCTGATGCAGATTACGACGGATAAGGAAAGTAAATCGTGGTTACAGCGGCTTCTGCGGAATATCGATACCCTGCGGGAGCGTGTAGACGATATCAAAGTGAATCTGGAAGAGGGCGGGCACTACGATGAAAATATCGAGATGTTGGACAACAATATCTATATTCTGACAGAATTGATACAGGACGATATCCAGTACTATATTTACTATCAGACGCGCAGCATTGAAAATCTAAAAGTCCAGTTGAACAGCCAGATAGAAAAATTCATCATTCTATGGACCATTCTGCTTGTATGTATCGTCGTGGGCGTTTTAATCGTCGCTTCCGTGATTTCCGACAGCATTACCAAACCCATCAGGAAGCTTTGCGGCGTGACCAGAAAAATTTCAGAGGGGGATTTTTCCGTGCGCGCGGATGTGCAGACCCGTGATGAGGTAGCGCAGCTTGCCGACAGTATCCATGAGATGTCCCAGCATCTGGAAGTCATGGTCAGCCAGATTAAAGAGGATGAGCGGAAAATGCGCTATGCAGAGCTGCGTCTTTTACAGGAACAGATTAATCCTCATTTTTTATATAATACGCTGGATACGATTATCTGGCTGATTGAAGGCAGCCAGACGGAGCAGGCGGTGGATATGGTCGTATCACTGTCCGATTTCTTCCGTCTCGTGTTGAGTCATGGCAAAGAATTTATCACCATCCGCGACGAAGAGCTGCATATCCGCAGCTATCTGGAAATCCAGCAGGTGCGGTATCACGATATCCTGGATTATGAAATTGCCATCGATTCGGAGCTTTATCCTTATAAGATTCTGAAACTGACGCTGCAGCCGCTTGTAGAAAACGCGTTGTATCATGGGATTAAATATAAGCGGGCGATGGGAAAGATTACCATCACCGGCAAGATGCTGCGGGAAGAGGATGGGGATAAAATCTGCCTGACGGTAAAAGACAACGGTGTGGGCATGGAAGCAGAGGAAGTGGAGCATCTGCAAAAAGAGATTTCCCGCCCCTGCAAAGATACGGAATCCGGTTTTGGGCTTGCCAATGTGAACGAGCGGATTCGCATGAATTTCGGGATGGAGTATGGGATGACCATCGTATCTAAGAAAGGCGAGGGGACGAGCGTACAGGTCATGATTCCGGCGCAGTACATGGAAAGTCTTACAGAAGGAGGCGCACATGAAGAAGCGGTCTAAGAAGATGATGGGATATCTGTTAGTGTGTTGCCTGCTATCCGGGCTGTTAGCCGGCTGCGGCTTTTTGGGGAATGTGACGCCCAAGGAAACTTCGCAGGATGCTATGCCGGATGAGGAGGAAGATTTGATTGTCGTTGGATTTTCCCAGTTGGGCAGCGAGTCGGTCTGGCGGACCACAAATTCAGAATCCATTCAGGGCGAGCTGACGAAAGAAAACGGATTTTTCTTAGAATTTCACAATGCCAGACAGAGGCAGGAAAATCAGATTAAGGCGATTCGGGGATTCATTTCCCAGAGAGTGGATTATATTCTTTTTTCTCCGGTGACGGAAGAAGGCTGGGATACCGTATTGCAGGAAGCAAAAGATGCGGGGATTCCAGTTATTCTGGTGGATAGGAAGGCGTCCCTTACGGATGATTCCCTCTATACGGCCTGGGTCGGCTCTGATATGCGGCTAGAAGGGGAAAAGGCGGGTCTCTGGCTGGAAAAATATCTGGAAGAGAATGGGCGCGGCGAGGATGAGATTAACATCGTCGTCTTACGGGGAACGCCAGGCTCTTCGGCACAGACCGGCCGCACGGCAGGATTTAACACGGTGGCGGGCGGACACCATAATTGGCATATTCTGGCGCAGGAATCGGCGGATTTTACGACAGCAAAGGGAAAAGAAGTCATGGAGCAGTTTCTGGATAGATATGAGGATATTGACGTCGTGGTATCCCAGAATGATGATATGACATTTGGTGCGCTGCAGGCGATGGAAGAGCACGGTATTTCGACAGGGGAAAATTGTGACATCATTGTCATTTCTTTCGACGCCGTACCGGAGGCGCTGGAACTTGTAGCCCAGGGCAAGATTAATCTGGACGTGGAATGCAATCCCAGACAGGGAAGCTATATCGCAGAAATTATCAAGAAGCTGGAAGCCGGGGAAAGTGTAGAAAAAGAGACGATTGTGGAAGAAGATATTTATACGCAGGACAATGTAGGGGAGTATCTGCAGATAGGCGTTGGTGAAAATAGCGTATACAGTGTTACCGTAACGGAATAATGTGAAATGTTGCAGGCTATGGAAAGGGCATGGGATTCATATGGCATTAAAAGTTTTTCTGGTAGAAGATGAAAGCGTGGTCAGGGAAGGACTTAGGGATAATATTCCGTGGCAACAGTTCGGGTATCAGTTCGTAGGGGAAGCGGGCGACGGCGAGATGGCGCTGCCGCTGATTCGGCAGACGAAACCGGACGTCTTGATTACCGATATTAAGATGCCTTTTATGGATGGGTTGGCGTTGAGTCATATCGTGGGGCAGGAATTTCCAGAGATGAAAATTATTATCATCAGCGGATACGATGATTTTGAATATGCGCGACAGGCAATCCGCGAAGGCGTGGAGCAATATCTGTTAAAACCGATTACCAGACGGAACCTGCAGAAAGCGCTCGCCGAGGTGCGGGAAAAGATAGAGTCGGAACAGGAGCAGAAAAGTTATCTGAATAAATACCGGGACGAGATGCATGAGTATGAGCAGTTTTTCCTGCGGCATTTTTTTGAGAAAGTATTTGCGGGCCAGCTATCTGTCCAGGAAATCTATGAGGAGGCCAAGCGGCAGTCTCTGGATATTAACGCGCCCTGCTACAATCTATTGTTGATTAATGTACAGGAAAAAAGCGATAAACGCAAAGCTGGAAGAATCTGTCAGGAATGCTATGAGGAGCTAATGCGGTTTCTGCTGCGCTTCCCCAATTACTATCTGGTATTCCGCTGGAATGTCAATACTTACGGCGTCATGATAAAAGGGGAAGAGGAAACGATTACAGAGCGGACGCAAAAAGCCCTTGACGGTATAGCGCAGATTTGTGCACGGTACGAAGAAGACCTCGACTGGTACGCAGCGGCGGGCAGTCCGGTAGAACGTTTCAGCCTGCTGGCGGACTGCTATCAGAAGCTGAATCATATTTTTAGTTATCGTTTCTTAGAACCTGCCAGACATATCTGGTCGAAAGAGGCGGTAGAAAGAAGAGAAGCGGCGGGAAGCGAAGGGGCGCTGGATACGATTGACACAGCAAAGATTGATTCTGATTTACTAAAAGTATTTCTTGCAAACGGACAGCAGGAAGAAATAAAAGACTTCGTCGGCAACTTCCTCGGCGGTATTGAGAAGGCGCTGCAATCCAGAATGTTCTGGGACTATATCTTGCTGGACGTCCGTTTTGCCGCGTTGGCGTTTGTACAGAATCTGGGCGTAACGCAGACGGAATTTCTACAAAGCATCGAAGTGGAAAATATCCAGAAAATGGAAATCAGCTTGGAGAATATGCAGCGCTATCTTGAAGAAATCCTCACCAAAGCGATTATGTTCCGGGACAGGGAAACGGTGAACCAAGGGAAAAAGGCGCTCAAAAAAGCGCTGGAATATATCGAAGAAAATTATATGCAGGAAAGTCTGTCCCTGCATGAGACGGCGTCCATTATGGAAGTGAGTCCCAATTATTTCAGCGCCATGTTCAGTCAGGAAATGCAGATGACCTTTGTGGAATATGTTACCGGGAAGCGGATGGAAAAGGCGAAGAAACTTTTACAGGAAACGGATATGCGTGCCAATGAAATCGCTCTGGCGGTAGGGTATAAAAATCCCCATTATTTCAGCTTTGTCTTTAAGAAGACCCAGGGCTGCTCACCCAGGGAATACCGGGGCTTAAAGGAAGAGGACAGTTAAGAAAGCAGATTCTTTGCAGGAAACAGGGAAGTGCTGCCCCGTTCAATCAGCTTCCAGGGAAGCTGGGCGGATGTGGCGCTTCGTCCCTGTATTTTTCTAAGGAACAGAGAAACCGCGGCGGACGCCATCTCATGCGGCTGATGGGAAAGCGAGGTCAGACCGGGCGTCGATAATTCGCTCAGATAACTGTTGTCGAAACTTACGATATTGATATCTTCCGGTACATGGATATTCCGGTAAGAAAGCTCTTTTATCAGCCAGTAAGCGATTTCGTCATTATGGCAGATAACGGCGGAGCAGGCGTTTAAATTGCGGTTTATGAAGTCGGACAGAAAGCGGGTATCCTGCTTCTGTTCCAGAAAATCAAGCTGCGTAGTCGTAAACCATGCGATGATATCCTCATCCACCGGAATACCGGATTCCAGCATGGAGCGGATAAAGCCAAGATGACGCTCCTGTCCCTGAATCGTATCTAACTGAAAAATACCGGCAATCCGTGTATGCCCTTGTTTCATCAGAAATTGTCCCAGCGCAAAGCCGCCGGCAAAGTTGTCGTCTTTTACATAGAGGGATGGCGGGAGATTGGAATAGTAACCGTGGAAGAAAATAATATCCGTCCCATTGGCGGAAAGTTTCTCATATAAATCGAAATTGGGCGTGGGAAGGGCGGAACGGGAAGGCTCGGCAATCAGTCCGCGCAGGGGCATCTCCGTGAGCTTTTGTAAAATGAGACGTTCCCTGTCCGTGCGGTTGTGGGTAATAAAAACGGAGACAGAGTATCCAGCCTCGGCGAGGAGCGTCTGCAAATCTCCAAGCAGCGCCGGAAAAATGTATTCCGTATCGGTAGAAAGCAGAATTGCCACATGATTGCGCTCCATATCCGGGTGCAGTCCCGTGGCATAGGAGCCACTGCCCTGCTTTTTATAAATCAGCCCTTCCTGTTCCAACAGCCGGAGCGCCTGACGGACTGTCTGGCGACTGACTCCGAAACGTCTGCATAATTCCTGCTCGGTGGGGAATTTGTATACGCCCTGTTTTAGATTGACGTCTAAGTCTTTCTTTAATTGTTCGAGTAATTGTTCATATTTTGTGTTCATTAGGAATCCTTTTCTTCCCGCAGCAGATTTTAAGAAAGCATGGCAGTATATCTTTTGCATTTTTGTATCTTATTTATAAAAATATCATATTTCCGTTAGGAAAAGAAACCGTTTTGTTCTTTTTTTGTAAAAATTCTATTCTTTTATCAGGCAAAATCATAAAATTATTTTCTTTTGCCGGCTTTGAGGAAGAAATGACGATAGAAAAATTCTCTTCTTTTTCTATCCCCAATCCGTCATATCGAAAAAAATCAAACATAAAATATTTAAATATCATAAAATTTTGAAAAAATTAGAAATTTGTATTTAAATTTTACCTCATAAGGAGAAATTTGTATTATAAAAAATGTAAAAATTGAGGAATGCGACGAAAATGGGTTGAAAAATATCTTCGCTTCTGTTAAAGTTGAATCAGTGGAACAACCTAGACAATGTTTCCACAGGAAAAAGGAGGATATAGTAAATGAAAAAGAAATTATTAAGTATTGTGCTTGGCACAGCAATGGCAGCAACATTATTAACAGGCTGCGGTGGCGACGACAGCGCACCGGCATCTTCCGGCACAACAACCGATGATGCGGCAGCAACCGATGACGCAGCAGCGACGGACGACGCGGCAGCAACCGATGACGCAGCAGCAACGGATGATGCGGCAGCGGACGATGGAGCAGGTTCAGGCGAACTGATTAAAGTTGGTATCATCAACAATGACCCGAACGAGTCCGGCTACCGTACAGCAAACGACGCTGACTTGAAAGCAACTTTCACGGAAGCAAACGGATATGATGCATCTTTCTCATACAGCAATGAAAATGAAGAGCAGATTGCATTCGCCCAGACATTCATCCAGAATGAAGTTGATTATTTACTTCTTTCCGCAGCAGATACGGCGGGTTGGGATTCCGTATTGACAGACGCACAGGCAGCAGGCGTTAAAGTTATCCTGTTTGACCGTGTAATCGATGCTGATGAGAGCCTCTACGAAGCTTCTATCGTTTCTGATATGGAAAAAGAAGGCGCTGACGCAGTTGCATGGTTAAAGGGACAGAACCTTAGCGAATACAACATCATCCATCTTCAGGGCGAGATGGGTACGGCGGCACAGAAAGGCCGTTCCAAAGCAATGGATGAAGCGGTTGCTTCCGAAGGCTGGAACCTTGTTACCCAGCAGACAGCATCATGGAATGCTGAAACAGCTCAGCAGATTGTACAGTCAGTCATTGACTCTGGTAAATCCTTCAACGTAATTTATGCAGAGAATGACGATATGGCAAGAGGCGCCGTAGCAGCTCTTGATGCAGCAAACATTTCCCACGGCGTTGACAAAGACGTCATTATCATGGGCTTTGATACCAACAAGTGGGCATTACAGGAACTGGTTAACGGAAACTGGAATTACGACGGACAGTGTAATCCGTTCCAGTCTTCTTATATCGATGACATCATCAAGACACTGGAAGGTGGCGGAACTGTTGCTGAGAAGAAAATCATCATGGATGAAAAAGGCTTCGATGCGACAACCATTACCGAAGATGATGTAAATAATTACGGTATTTAAGTCGGGTAAGTAATGGCGCGGCGCAGAAAATAAGGCTCTGCACCGCGCCTTATTTTATATAGGAGGTGAACTTAGGGGTGAGTGATAGCGTTTTATTGGAAATGAGGAATATTCAGAAAAGCTTTCCGGGTGTACGCGCCCTGCAGGGTGTGGATTTTACATTGCGTCATGGGGAAGTCCATGCGCTGATGGGGGAAAACGGCGCCGGAAAATCAACGCTGATTAAGGTGTTGACAGGAGTTTACGAGAAAGATGAAGGCAGCATTTCCCTTGAGGGAAACGCGGTGACAATACATTCGCCGCAGGATGCGCAGAAAGTCGGGATTAGTACCGTGTATCAGGAAATTACGCTATGTCCGAATCTTTCGGTTGCGGAGAATATGTACATAGGGCGCACGGCGAATATTTATCAGAACTGGAAAAAAATGAATGCTGACGCCGACAAGATATTACAGTCGCTGGATATACCGGCGAAGGCGACGCAGCAGTTAGAGAGCTGCTCGATTGCGGTACAGCAGATGATTGCCATTGCGCGGGCAGTGGATATGGATTGTAAAGTATTGATTCTGGATGAGCCGACCTCGTCTCTGGATGAGCAGGAAGTTGCCAAGCTATTTAAACTGATGCGCAACTTGAAGGCAAAAGGGGTAGGCATTATCTTTGTAACGCACTTCTTAGACCAGGTTTATGAAGTGTGCGACAGGATTACCGTCATGCGCGACGGCAAATTAGTGGGTGAATATCCTATCAAAGATTTGCCGCGTGTACAGCTTGTATCCAAGATGCTTGGTAAAGAGCTGGACGATATGGCTGATATCCAGGATGAACAGCAGGTATATCAGCGCGAAGCGGGCGCAGTGCCTGTATTAGAAGCGGAAGGATTAGTCAGTGATGCGGGAATTAAACCGTTTGACTTCCATATAGATAAGGGTGAGGTAAACGGCTTCACGGGACTGCTTGGTTCCGGCAGAAGCGAATGTGTCCGTGCGATTTTCGGCGCGGATAAAGTAACCGGCGGAACGGTTAAGAAAAACGGCAAAGCAGTCAAGATTTCCAAACCTCTTGACGCTATGAAGAACGGGATTGCTTATCTTCCCGAAGACCGTAAGATAGACGGTATTGTAGGCGACCTTTCTGTACGGGATAATCTGATCCTTGCACAGCAGGTATTGAAAGGCTTTTTCAAACCGTTTTCCAAGGCGGAAGCAAATAAATTTGCAGACGAATATATTAAACTATTAAGTATCAAGACCGCATCGGCGGATACGCCGATTAAGTCGCTTTCTGGCGGCAATCAGCAGAAAGTGATTTTAGCGCGCTGGCTGCTGACACACCCGGAATATCTGATTCTGGACGAACCGACGCGCGGTATCGACGTCGGAACGAAAGTAGATATCCAGAAATTGGTGCTGAAACTTGCATCAGAAGGCATGAGCGTTACGTTCATTTCTTCCGAGCTGGATGAAATGCTCCGCACCTGTTCCCGCTTAGTCGTTATGCGCGACCGTAAAGTGGTGGGCGAACTGACAGGCGGAGATTTGAACCAGACCAAGGTTATGAGTACGATTGCGGGAGGTGAGAAATAATCATGGCGGCAAAAGAGACAAGTAAAACAAACGGCGGAAACTTTTTTTCCAATCTTATGAAACAGCAGCTTTTTATTCCTCTGGCTGCCCTGTTAATCCTTATCTTGTTTAACCTGATAATGGACCCCTCTTTCTTAAAGATTACGCTGGAACATAATAATCTAGGAAATCCCGTTTTAGCCGGGTATCTGATTCGGATTCTGGATAATGGCTCCGAGGTTGCGATTCTTGCTATCGGCATGACGCTTGTTACGGCGGCTACCGGCGGACAGGATATCAGTGTCGGCGCGGCAGTGGCGATCGCGGGCAGCGTGCTTCTGCGGATTTTGTGCGGTGCGGAAGGAAGTCCTGAAACCATGCAGGCTCCGGTTATTGTCGGATTTTTAGTAAGCTGTATCGTGGCGATGTTATTTGGTGCATTTAACGGCGTACTGGTAGCGTACTTTAGGATTCAGCCTATGGTAGCGACGTTGATTCTGTATACGGCGGGACGTTCGATTGCCGCATGGGTCAATCAGAATAGACTGCCCATCGTTAATGAAACATCTTTCGGGTATTTCGGAGGTTCGATTCCGGGGATTCCGATTCCGACGCCGTTCATCATAGCGATGGTATGCATGATTATCATTGGCTTGGTATTGAAATTTACCAATCTCAGACTCTACACACAGGCGGTTGGTATCAATGAAAGCTCTTCCCGGTTAAATGGTCTGAATCCGCAGCTCATTAAGATGCTTTCCTTTATCATTCTTGGCGTGTGCGTAGCGGTCGTAGGTCTGATTAAAGTAAGTCGGACTTCCACGATTAACTATTCCGTTATCGCCAAAGATATCGAGATGGACGCGATTCTGGCGGTGGCGCTGGGTGGAAACGCGCTGGGCGGCGGTAAATTCAGTATGGTGGCTTCTGTCATCGGCGCGTATGTGATTCAGCTTCTGACCACAACCTTATTTAAATTTAACGTGCCTTCCGATGCACTCCCTGCATATAAGGCAATAGTTATCATTGTTCTGGTGGTTATCAGTGCACCGGTAGTACGGGCATGGTTTTCTTCCACCCTGAAGAAATTGCAGAAGAAGGAGGTAGCATAGTATGTCATCGAATCAAAAAACATCCGCATCTGGCGGGTTTATGAATAAATTTAAAAATATGACGGATACCGGTCTGCTTCTGACAATTACGATTGTAATTTTTCTGCTGATGTATATCGGCGCCATCATCTTTTTGGGTGAAGGATTCAGGAAACCGCAGATGTTCTTTAAGATATTAAATGATAATGCGGCGCTGATTATTTTATCCTGCGGCATGAGTCTCGTTATGATTACGCGAAGCATCGATATTTCCGTCGGCGGTATTACCGGGCTGGTTACGATGTGCTGCGCGGTCTATCTGGATTATAAGGGCGGCAATGTATTTGTATCATTTTTAATCGCATTGGCGATTGGTCTTGCCTTTGGTGCATTCCAGGGATTTTTAATCGCTTATCTGGATATCCAGCCTTTTATCGTTACGCTTGCCGGCATGTTCTTTGCACGCGGCATGACGACTATCGTAAATACGAATCCGTTCAACGTAACGAACGAGGCGTTTGTAGCTTTGAAAAATACCCGTATTACCGTACCGGGTCTGGGCTATACGACGAAATCGGGGAATTATGTGGACGCCTATGTGGAAATCGGCGTAATTGTGGCGTTGTTGATTGTCATCCTGTTATTCTGCGTACTCAAATGGACGAAATTGGGACGTCAGTTTTATGCAGTCGGCGGCAATGACCAGAGTGCGTTGATGCTTGGTATCAATGTGAAGAGAACGAAATTTTTGGCGCATCTATTATGCGGATTGATGGCAGGAATCGGCGGATTTGTTTTCTTCCTGCATGTCGGCGCAGGAGCGGTATCCAACGGAAGTGGGGCGGAAATGAATGCGATTGCCTCTTCTATCATCGGCGGTACGATGTTAACGGGCGGCGTCGGTAACATCATCGGCACATTCTTCGGCGTTGTATCTTTGAATACGATTAAGAATATCGTATCTTCCGCAGGGCTTCAAGATGCATGGTGGACGGGAATTACGGTTGCTGTAATGCTGTGCCTGTTCCTGGTAATCCAGAGTGTCGTTATTGCGCGCAAAAAGAAACGCTAGAGAAAATGTGGCAGAAGGAAGCAGCTTTTAGAAAGCAATTTTGTCAGAAAGCTCTGTCAAAATGAAATTCTGCCAGGATAAGAATATAAGGCTGCCATACCGGCGATAGCGATTGCCGCTTGGCAGCTTTTTGAGAAATAAAACGGGTATGCCGTAAGGACGGCGGAAAGAGAGGATTGCTTTATGCAGGCAAAAAATTATAAGTTCTGGTTTTGTACAGGCTCGCAGGATCTTTATGGGGACGAGTGTCTAAGGAAAGTAGCGGACCATGCCGCTAAAATTGTAGAGGGGTTGAACGCTTCCGGCAGACTGCCTTTTGAAGTTGTGTTAAAACCGACGCTGTTAGGACAGGCGTCTATCCGAAAAGCTTTTAATGATGCAAATAACGACGAGGCGTGTGCGGGAGTCATCACCTGGATGCACACTTTTTCTCCGGCGAAAATGTGGATTCTCGGTCTGAAAGAGTTCAGGAAACCGCTTTGTCATTTACATACGCAGTTTAATGAAGAAATTCCCTATGACACCATCGATATGGATTTCATGAATGAAAATCAGTCGGCGCATGGGGACAGAGAGTATGGGCATATTGTAAGCCGTATGGGAATTGAGAGAAAAATCATCGTTGGACACTGGGCGTCTGAGCGTGTGCAGGAGCAAATCGGAAGCTGGATGAGGACGGCGTTGGGCGTGATTGAGTCTTCCCATGTCAGGGTATGCCGTTTCGGTGACAATATGAATAACGTAGCGGTGACGGAAGGCGACAAAGTAGAAGCGCAGATTAAATTTGGCTGGGAAATTGACCATTATTGCGTAAACGACTTGGTAGAATATGTGGACGCCGTACCCCAGGGGGATGTAGACGCGCTGGTAGAAGAATACTACAGCAAATATAAGATTATCGACGAAGGCAGGGATTTGGCGGAATTTAAAGAACATGTCGCAGTACAGGCAAGACAGGAAATCGGGATTGAGAAATTTTTAACAGACAATGATTATCATGCAGTCGTAACCCATTTCGGTATGCTGGGCGGTTTGAAACAATTACCGGGTCTCTCGATTCAGCGGCTGATGGAAAAAGGATATGGTTTCGGCGCGGAAGGCGACTGGAAAGTTGCAGCGATGGTGCGTATCATGAAGCTGATGACTGCTGGGATGAAAGACGCGAAAGGCACGTCCATGATGGAAGATTACACTTATAATCTGGTGCCGGGAAAAGAGGGTATCTTACAGGCGCATATGCTGGAAGTATGTCCTTCCGTGGCGGAGGGCGATATCGGCATTAAGGTATGTCCGCTTTCTATGGGAAACAGGGAAGACCCTGCAAGGCTCGTCTTTACCTCGAAAGCAGGTCCCGCGGTGGCTTGTTCTTTAGTAGATCTTGGAACGCGTTTTAGACTCTTAATCAACGCAGTAGAATGTAAAAAAGTAGAGAAACCGATGCCGAAGCTTCCGGTAGGCACCGCATTCTGGACGCCCCAGCCCAATCTGGAAATCGGCGCGACGGCGTGGATTCTTGCAGGCGGCGCGCACCATACGGCATTTTCCTATGATTTGACGGTAGAACAGATGGAAGACTGGGCGGCTGCGATGGGAATTGAAAGTGTCGTAATCGATAAGGATACGAATATCCGGGATTTCAAAAAAGAGCTGAGATGGAATGAAGCGGCGTTTCATTGAGGAAGGATAAAAGAGCTGAGCTGGGATTGAAGCAGCGTTTCGTTAAGGAAGGATAAAAAGAAGCGAGAAAAGGGATTCCAGATAAGCAGTAAGAAGAAATAGCGAAAATAAGTGGTTTAGGATTATTATAGAATAAAGGAGGATTGCAGGATGGCATTCAGTGTAGAAGAGATAAAAGAGCAGATTGTACAGGGCAAAACAGTGCTGGGAATCGAATTTGGCTCGACGAGAATCAAGGCGATTCTGACGGCGCAGGATTATGCACCGGTAGCTTCCGGCGCCCACGATTGGGAAAATAGACTGGAAAACGGTATCTGGACTTATAGTCTGGATGATATCTGGAATGGTTTTCAGGACTGCTACCGGAATCTGGCGGAAGATGTGAAAAAACAGTACGGCGTAGAGCTTGAGAAAATCGGCGCAATCGGATTCAGCGCCATGATGCACGGCTATATGGCATTTGATGAAAACGGGGAGTTATTGGCGCCGTTCCGCACATGGCGCAATACCACGACCGGACAGGCTTCCAAAAAGCTGACAGAAGTTTTTCAATATAATATTCCGCTGAGATGGAGCATCTCGCATCTCTATCAGGCAATCTTAAACGGCGAGGAGCATGTTCCTTCCATCCGTTATTTTACAACGCTGGCAGGTTATGTGCATTGGAAACTGACGGGCGAGAAGACCCTTGGAGTCGGCGATGCTTCCGGGATGTTCCCCATTGATACACAGACGGGCAATTTCAATGAAAAGATGATTGCCCAGTTTGATGAGCTTGTAGCGGATAAAAATTACCCGTGGAAACTGAAAGATATCCTGCCCAAAGTGCAGATGGCGGGCGAGGCAGCAGGAACGCTGAGCGCAGAAGGCGCGGCGCTTTTAGACCCTACAGGCAGATTGCAGGCGGGCATCCCGCTCTGTCCGCCCGAAGGCGACGCCGGAACCGGTATGGCGGCGACCAATTCCGTTGCCAAAAGGACCGGTAACGTTTCCGCTGGAACAAGCGTTTTCGCAATGATTGTGTTAGAGCAGGAATTGAAAAAAGTATACGAAGCTATCGACCTTGTTACCACGCCAGATGGAAGTCTGGTCGGAATGGTGCACTGCAATAACTGTACTTCCGATTTAAATGCATGGGTCAATATTTTCCAAGAGTTTGCGGAAAGCATGGGCATGAAAGTGGATAGGAACGAGTTGTTTGGAACGTTGTATCGGAAAGCGTTAGAAGGCGACAGCGACTGCGGCGGACTGCTTGCATATAACTATTTTTCCGGGGAACCCGTTACAGGGTTTAACGAAGGACGTCCTCTTTTCGTGCGTACACCTTCCGATAATTTCAATCTTGCCAATTTCATGAGAGTGCATCTTTTTACCGCGCTTGGCGCATTGAAAGCGGGACTGGATATCCTGTTAAAAGAAGAAGGCGTGCGCGTGGATGAGATGTTTGGACACGGCGGTCTTTTCAAGACGAAAGGCGTAGGACAACGCATCATGGCGGCAGCAATCAATGCCTCTGTCAGCGTTATGGAGACGGCGGGCGAAGGCGGCGCATGGGGAATGGCGCTTTTGGCTTCCTACATGCTGCATAAAGAAGGCGGCGAAACGCTGGCGGATTTCCTTTCTAAGAAAGTATTCGCAGGACAGGAAGGAAGCAAAGAAGAGCCGAGGAAAGAAGATGTAGAAGGTTTCGACAAATTCATGGAGCGGTATACGAAAGGGCTTGCGATTGAGAGAGCGGCAGTGGAATGCCTGGAATAGTGTAAGAATAGATTTTTACACACAAATGTTGTAAGCTGAGAGATTTTAATAAATATAGAAAATGAAAAGAGGTGCAAGAAGATGCTGGAAGAGTTAAAGAAACGTGTTTATGAGGCGAATATGCTTTTGCCGAAATACAATCTGGTTACATTTACATGGGGAAATGTCAGTGAAATTGACGAAGAGTCCGGTATTTTTGCAATTAAGCCTTCCGGTGTGGACTATGATAAACTGACGCCGGAGGATATGGTGTTGATGGATTTGAACGGCAACCGGGTGGAAGGACGTTACAATCCTTCTTCCGATACGCCGACGCATCTGGAATTGTATAAGGCGTACCCGGAAATCGGCGGTATCGTACATACGCATTCTTCTTATGCTACAAGCTGGGCGCAGGCGGGCAGGGATATCCCCTGCTATGGCACCACGCACGCAGATTATATCTATGGGGAAGTCCCCTGTTTACGGTGCCTGACGGAAGAAGAAATCGAAGAGGCGTATGAGAAAAACACGGGACTTCTGATTGTCAATGAATTTAAACGGCTGGGAAAAGATGTCATGGCAGTGCCGGCGGTTTTGTGTAAAAATCATGGACCCTTTGCATGGGGAAAAAATGCCAATGATGCAGTGCATAACGCGGTCGTGTTAGAAGAAGTCGCGAAGATGGCTTACCGGGCGGAAACGATTAATCCGAGAATCCAGCCCGCGCCGCAAGAGCTGCAGGATAAGCACTACTACAGGAAGCATGGCGCCAACGCATATTACGGGCAGGGAAAATAATGCCGAAAATGTTGACCATAACATGAAGTTTTATGCTATAGTATAGTATGATGGATTCAATACAAGGAGGTTGGCAATGAATAAGTTAGAGTTGCAAAAAACGGCGAACGAAGTTCGTAAAGGTATCGTCACTGCGGTGTACAGCGCCCAGTCCGGGCATCCGGGCGGTTCGCTTTCTGCAGCGGATATTTTTACTTATCTTTATTTTGAGGAAATGAATATCGACCCGAAGGAGCCTAAGAAAGAAGGCAGGGACCGTTTCGTACTGTCTAAAGGGCATACGGCGCCGGGGCTGTATTCCACGCTGGCAAACCGCGGCTATTTTCCGGTAGAGGATTTAAAGACCTTGCGGAAACTTGGTTCTAAGCTGCAGGGACATCCCTGTATGCAGGAAACGCCGGGTGTTGATATGTCTTCGGGCTCTCTTGGACAGGGAATTTCAGCGGCAGTCGGCATGGCACTGGCAGGAAAAATGGATAAGAAAGATTACAGGGTCTATACCTTGCTTGGCGACGGCGAGATTCAGGAAGGACAGGTCTGGGAGGCGTCGATGTTTGCCGGACACAGGAAACTGGACAATCTGGTAGTCATCGTAGATAACAACGGATTGCAGATTGACGGGAAAATAGACGACGTATGTTCTCCGTATCCGATTGATAAAAAGTTTGAAGCCTTTAATTTCCATGTGATTTCTATCGACGGACATGACTGGGAACAGATAGACGCGGCATTTAAAGAGGCAAGAGCTACGAAAGGAATGCCTACGGCAATTATTTGTAAGACCATCAAAGGCAAAGGCGTATCCTTCATGGAAAACAATGCGGGATGGCACGGGAAAGCGCCGAATGAGGAAGAATATAAAATCGCGATGGCAGATTTGGAGAAAGTAGGTGAAACATTATGTCAGATGTAAAGAAAATTGCAACGAGAGAAAGTTATGGAAATGCTCTGGCAGAATGCGGAGCGGATTTTCCCAATCTGGTCGTGCTGGACGCAGACCTTGCGGGAGCCACCAAAACAGGCACTTTCCAGAAAAAGTTTCCGGAGCGTCATATCGACTGCGGGATTGCGGAATGTAATATGACAGGAATCGCAGCGGGGCTTGCGACCTGCGGGAAGATTCCGTTTATCAGCTCTTTCGCCATGTTCGCGGCGGGACGTAATTTTGAACAGGTGCGTAATTCCATCGGCTATCCGCATCTGAATGTGAAAATAGGCGCGACCCATGCGGGCATTACCGTCGGGGAAGACGGTGCGACCCATCAGTGTGATGAAGATGTGGCGCTGATGAGAACGATTCCGGGTATGACGGTCATCGTGCCTTCTGATGATATCGAGGCGAAAGCTGCGGTCAGGGCGGCGATAGAAAAAGAAGGTCCCGTTTATCTTAGATTCGGGCGTGCAGCGGTTCCGATCATCAACGATGGACTCGATTATCATTTTGAAATCGGCAAAGGCGTCTTATTAAAAGAAAGAGAAGAAGAGTTGCTAAAAGACGGCAAAGGTGTTACAATCGTTGCTAGTGGCATCACGGTATCTTCTGCATTAGAGGCAGCAGGCATGCTGGAAGCGGACGGAATCTATGCAGAAGTTATTAATATTCATACGATAAAACCGTTGGACGAAGAGATGATTCTTGCGTCCGCAAAGAAAACGGGTAAAGTGGTCACGGCGGAAGAGCATAGCGTTATTGGCGGACTTGGAAGCGCCGTATGTGACTGCCTGTCTGCGAAACTGCCTACGCGGGTTTTAAAAATCGGCATTATGGATGAGTTTGGTCAGTCTGGCAAAGCGGGAGAACTGCTTACCCATTACGGTCTGGACGGCGCAGGTATCTATGCGAAAGTCAAGACGTTTATGAACTAAGTAAGGAGTCTTTATGAAAAATTTATTGTCTCCATCCATTCTGGCGGCAGATTTCGGGATTTTAGGCGAACAGATTAGGAAAGTGGATAAGGCGGGCGCGGATTATATACATATCGACGTTATGGACGGTGTATTCGTACCATCAATTTCTTTTGGTATGCCCGTGATTTCAACAATTCGGTCTGTAACGAAGAAATTTTTCGATGTGCATCTGATGATTGTGGAGCCGGAACGCTATCTTGAAGAATTTGCAAAATGCGGGGCGGATGGTATTACGTTTCATTTAGAAGCAACGAAAGATGCGGACGGAGTCATAGATAGAATCCACGCATTAGGCTGTCGGGCGGGTCTTTCCATTAAGCCGGAAACGCCGGTAGAAGCAGTCAGACCCTATCTAAAGAAATTGGAAATGCTGCTAGTCATGACAGTGGAACCCGGATTCGGCGGACAACAATATATTCCCGAATCCACGCAGCGTATCAGGGATGTCCGTAAGATGGCGAAGGAAATGGGACTTGATCTGGATATCCAGGTAGACGGCGGCATTGCGACAGAAAAACTGCCAATCGTTCTGGAGGCTGGCGCGAATGTCATCGTAGCGGGATCCGCAATTTTTCATGGGGATATAGAGGAAAATGTGAGACGGTATCTGGAAGCATTACATGGATGAAATAATAAGGGATAGGACGCAGGCGGAGAAGTCTGCGTCCTCTTCCATCTTGAAGTACGTCTGGCTGCACACGTTTCAAGCGGCAATAGAACAGAAAACAACAGGAGCACACACAATGAAAAAACTAGGACGTAACGACCCTTGCTGGTGCCACAGCGGGCGTAAATACAAATCCTGCCATATGGCATTTGATGAAAAAATACAGGAATACGCACTGGCAGGACACATGGTTCCAGACCACGATATCATCAAGACCAAAGAGCAGATAGAGGGCATTAGGGAAAGCAGTAAAATCAACATTGCGGTATTGGATTATGTGGCGGAGAATATTTGTATCGGTATGAGCACGGAGGAAATCGACCGCCTCGTGCATGAGAAAACCGTGCGGATGGGCGGAATCCCGGCGCCCCTTGGCTATGACGGATTCCCCAAAAGCGTGTGCACTTCCATAAACGCCCAGGTCTGTCACGGCATTCCTTCCAAAAAGGATATTTTAAAAAGCGGCGATATTGTCAACGTAGATGCATCTACGATTTACCGTGGATATTTTTCCGATTCTTCCAGAATGTTCCTGTTAGGCGATGTGGCGCCGGAAACGAAAAAGCTGGTGGAAACGGCGCACCAGTGCATCGAGATTGGGCTGGAACAAGTCAAGCCGTGGAATTTTCTGGGCGATATGGCACAGGCAATCAATGATTATGCCAAGGAAAACGGTTATTCCATCGTGCAGGAAATCGGCGGTCACGGCGTCGGACTGGAATTTCATGAAGAACCTTTTGTAAGCTATGTGACGACGAAAGGGACGGAAATGCTTATGGTCCCGGGTATGGTGTTTACGATAGAGCCGATGGTCAATATGGGCAAACCGGATATCTATATCGACGATGAAAACGGCTGGACTGTTTATACAGAAGACGGACTTCCTTCTGCGCAGTGGGAAGTTACGGTTGCGGTTACTGAGGAAGGGCACGAAGTACTGACGTGGTAACTGCTTTCAAATTTTTTCCTATGGAAATAGAAAGGTTTTGACAACTGGAAAGCCAAGAAACATCGAATGCAGCGGTGTTTTTTAGCTTTCTTTTTTTAAATGATTGTGAAAATTGCCGATATTGCATTTAGGATATAAATGTGATATCGTAATTTCATCTTGTGGGAAGGATAGTATCTATCTACAAGCCATCTATCTAATGATTCCGCATTTTGCAGAATCATCCGGCGTTTCGCCATGATTCAAATGATTTGTGATGTACGGCGTGTCCGTAAAAAAAGAAAATGCGCGGAGGAACGCGCGGAAAGGAGCATTATGAAAGAATTTATGACAAAAGTGTCAGATTATATCAGCGAAAGGAGGAACGACCCGGAAAAAGGCGGAAACATGATGGTTTTTTATATGCTGGGCGTGGTAATTCTGGTAATCATTATCTTGTGTCTGCTTCTGCTCTGGCGGAGAAGCGCAAGCGAAAAAGGGCGGGAACTGTCAGTCGAAACCTATGAGGGCACAATGGAAACGGCGCTTTCCGGTCCTTCTGCCGAGGAAGTAAAGAAAATCGAAGAGGCAGAAGAAGCGCTTAGGCAGCAATATCTGACCGACATAGAATATTTAAATGAAAAAATTGAAGAACTACTGGCTTCCCTGACGGAAATCAGCAATACTTTGGAAGAAACGGTAATTACCCAGGAGGAAGCCGATACCGGACTGCAGGAGCAGATTAATGAAATCATGCGTAATTTAAAGGAACTGCTTATGCAGTTACAAGACACGCAGAGCAGTCTATATGACTTGACTGATGTGGTCAACGTCCTAAGAGAACAGACACTGCAAATGATACAGGAAGGCTTTGCCGAAGTGGAGCAGCAGATGCAGCAAGTCAATGCCAGTATTTCAGATTTGTATAAGAAAATAGCGGCGTTAGAAACGAAAGATAAGGAGCTGCTATTAAAAATCAAGAAAATCGAGGGCAGCCTGAAGGCATCTATCGAACAGAATATGGAAGATATTCTGAATCGGTTTCTGGAAATGACAAAGCAGATAGAGCTGCTAGAGGCACAGATTGAAGACGCTCAGGCAAAGATTGAGAACGCCCAGGCACAAATCGGCGATGCCCAGACGCAGATAAAGGATATGGAAGAGCAGCTCGGAGATACCCGGACACAAGTGGGCGATACCCAGACGCAGATAAACGATATGCGAAACCAGATTGAACAGATGCAGCAACAAATCGAAAGCCTGTCAGCATGGGTGCAAAACAGAGAGGGACAGCTGTTGCACTATCGTTATGAGGAAGATACGAACACGCTGAAACTGCTGCCGGATGGAGAGGACGAACCGTAACAAGTTAAAACATAATAGGTATGTAGGCATTTCCTGTTTTGTTGACATAAAAGTTGGTTTTGCATATAATAATATTTAAAAGGGAAAGCGTGCTTTCCTAGTGGGCTAACACTTAAATCTGATATACTTGTCAATCATATGATTGACCGTTGGCGGACAACACTAAAAACCGATAGCTTTACCAGCGTTTAAGTTGGTCGTTGGCAGACAACACTAAAATTAGCCACAAAGAGAGAGTATATAGCACAGTGGTGTTATTGCTCTCTCTTTAAATTTGATGGAGGATTACAAACGAGGTTATGAAATTTACCAAAGAAGATGCGAGAAGAAGAATATTGAATTGTGCGAAGCTGTATCAGCAGAAACTTCTGAACAAGAAACTGATAATTATTTATCGTGAAAGACAGGATAAAAAAAGCGCTGATTACGACATTTGACAAGATGATTTCTTTATGATAGGCTAACACTATATAGCATTCTATAAGAGAAAAGCCGGTATCCTAAGATAAGAGGGCGGCTTTTTGTCTTATCTTTCAGATTCGGAAAGAAAGAGGAAGAAAAGTTATGGACAAGAAAAAATATTATATCACGACAGCGATTGCCTATACGTCGGGGAAACCGCATATCGGCAACAGTTACGAAATCGTATTGGCGGATAGTATCGCCCGGTTTAAGAGAAAAGACGGTTATGATGTGTTTTTCCAGACAGGAACCGACGAACACGGGCAGAAAATCGAGTTAAAAGCGCAGGAAGCAGGCGTTACGCCCAAGGAATTTGTGGACAATGTGGCAGGGCAGATTCGCTCTATCTGCGATGCGCTGAATACTTCCTATGATAAATTCATCCGCACGACGGACGATTATCATGAGAAACAGGTGCAGAAAATTTTTAAGAAACTCTATGAGCAGGGAGATATTTATAAAGGCGCGTATGAAGGGCTTTATTGTACGCCCTGCGAGTCTTTCTGGACGGAATCCCAGTTAGTGGACGGAAAATGTCCCGACTGCGGCAGGGAAGTCAGACCCGCCAAGGAAGAAGCCTATTTCTTCAAGATGAGCAAATATGCAGATAAGCTGATTGCGCATATTAATGAGCACCCCGAATTTATCCAGCCGGTGTCCCGCAAGAATGAAATGATGAACAATTTCCTGCTGCCCGGTTTACAGGATTTGTGCGTATCCAGGACTTCTTTTAAATGGGGGATTCCGGTAGATTTTGACTCGAAACATGTGGTTTATGTATGGCTGGACGCACTGTCCAATTATATTACGGGTATCGGTTATGATGCAGAGGGAAACTGCACGGAGCAGTATGGGAAACTCTGGCCTGCGGATTTGCATCTGATTGGCAAAGATATCATTCGTTTCCACACGATTTACTGGCCTATCTTTCTGATGGCATTGGGGGAGCCGCTTCCGAAACAAATTTTCGGGCATCCCTGGCTGCTGCAGGGAGACGGCAAGATGAGCAAGTCCAAAGGAAATGTTATTTATGCGGAAGATTTGATTGATTTCTTCGGGGTGGACGCGGTTCGCTATTTTGTGCTTCACGAGATGCCTTTTGAAAACGACGGTGTTATCACCTGGGATTTGATGGTGGAAAGACTCAATTCCGATCTTGCCAATACGCTTGGCAATTTAGTCAATAGAACCATTTCCATGAGCAATAAATATTTCGGCGGCGTGGTAGAGAATAAGAATACGCAGACGGCGCCGGAAGCGGCGGATACCGATTTGTGGAACGTGCTGACGGACACCTATGCGAAAGTCTGTAAAAAAATGGACGATTTGCGGGTGGCGGATGCGATAACGGAAATTTTTGTATTGTTCAAACGCTGCAATAAATACATTGACGAGACGATGCCCTGGGCGCTTGCCAAGGAAGAAGATAAGAAAGACAGGCTTGCAGCCGTTTTGTATAATTTGTTAAACGGGATTCTGGTGGGCGCGAGTCTGTTAGAGCCCTTTATGCCGGAAACCGCAGAAAAGATAGCGAAACAGATTCAGGCGCCGCTTGTGGATTTTGCAGTCTTAAAAGAATGTGCCGATAAGCAGGATACCCAGAAAGCTTCCAGCCTGTATCCGTCAGGAAATCAGGTAATCGAAACGCCGGAAATTCTTTTTGCCCGCCGGGATTTAAAGGAAGTCATGGAAAGCGTGGAAGAAATGTTTGCCAAAAGAAATGCCGCAGAAGACGCTGCCAATGCCCAGACCGCTTCAGGTGAAGAGGCAGGGGAAGCAGAAGCAGAGGGAAACTTCATGGACATGGAAGCGAAAGAAATCATCACTTATGAGGATTTTGATAAATGCCAGTTCCAGGTCGGTGAAATTCTGGAATGCACAGAAGTACCGAAATCCAGGAAACTGCTTTGTTTCAAAGTGCGCGTCGGTTCCAGCGTCAGACAGATTTTATCGGGCATCAAGCAGTACTACAAAGCAGAGGAAATGGTCGGGAAAAAGGTCATGGTACTTGTCAATTTACAGCCGCGGGAAATCGCCGGCATGAAGTCGGAAGGAATGCTGCTCTGCGCCGAAGATGCGGACGGTAATCTGGCGCTGATGACGCCAGAGCGGGAGATGCCCGCAGGCGCTGAAATCTGTTAGGGATAAAGAGGGAAAGCTTATGGTACGCAAAGAAGAATTTTATTTTGATTCAAGAGACCGGGAAAATAAAATACATGCGATAAAGTGGATACCGGATGTGGAAAAACCGGTATGCATTTTCCAGATTATTCACGGAATGGCGGAATATATCGATAGATATGATGAATTTGCCAGATTTTTAGCAGAAAAAGGGATTCTGGTAGTGGGGGAAGACCATCTCGGACATGGGAAATCCGTGCCAAAAGGCGCGCCTTACGGCTACTTTTGCGAACAGGACGCCGCCAATGTACTCGTCAGGGATGTGCACCGTCTGAAAAAAATCATGCAGGAGCAGTATCCGGGCGTTTTGTATCTGATTCTCGGACACAGCATGGGTTCTTTTATTCTGAGAAATTATCTTTTCCGCTATGGGAGCGGCATTAACGGGGCAGTCATCGTGGGGACCGGTATGCAGCCAAAAGGCACGGTTCTGGCGGCAAAAACGGTTACGGCTGTCCAGAAACTTTTCTGCGGAGGTAAGCATGTCGGGAAGTTTATAGATAAACTGGCTTTTGGGAATTATAATCAGAAATTTAAACCGGCTAGAACGGCGTTTGACTGGCTTTCCAGGGAAGAGACCAATGTAGATAACTATATTGCCGACCCGCTCTGCGGTTTTGTGTTTACGTTAAACGGATTTGCGGCATTGTTCCAGCTGATTTATAACCTGCACGATAAGAAGAACGTAGAAAGTATGCCAAAGGAGCTTCCGATTATGATGATTGCCGGAGCCGACGACCCGGTAGGGGATTACGGCAAGGGCGTGGAAAAAGTTTACCAATCCTATCTGGACTGCGGGATGCAGAATGTTCAGATGAAGCTGTATGAGAAGGATAGGCATGAATTGCTGAATGAGGCGGATAAAGAGCGGGTGTATGAGGATGTTTACCGGTGGATTCTGCAGAGAGTCTGATGCAGGTGAAGGGAGTCTGAATCATGATGAAAAAAATAGTAGGGATTTTTGCCGTGCTGCTGATGTTTGGTTTGTACGGCAGTACCGCGTTTGCTGCGGATACGAAAGATACGGTAGTCGTATTGGGAGCGGATTTATCTGCGGAGCAGCGTGCGACAGTGCTTAACTTAATGGGACTGACGGAAGAAGGGCTGGCGGACTGTACGGTGCTTTATATTACGAATGAAACGGAGCATGAATATTTAGACGCCTATTTGAGCGCTTCGGTGATAGGGAGCAGGTCATTGTCCAGTGTGAAACTGACGAAAGCGTCAGAGGGCAGCGGCATCGTCGTGACAACCCAGAATATTAATTACTGTACCACGGGAATGTACCGCAATGCACTGATGACGGCAGGAATGAAAGATACAGAAGTGCTGGTGGTGGCGCCGACGCCGATTTCGGGAACGGCGGGACTTATCGGGGCGTTGAAGGCATATGAAGTGATTTCCGCAGCGCCGGTATCGGACAACGTGCTGGATACGGCGTTAGACGAGCTGATTACGACGGGAGAACTGGCGGACAGCATTCAGGGCGACGTCAGCCCGGAAGAAGTGGAAGCTTTGATGGCGTGGCTGAAAGGTAAGATTGCAAGCGGCGAGCTGGATACCGGGGATGAAGAAAGCGTGAGGAAGATTCTGGAAGAAGGGGCGCAGAGCTTCGGCGTCACACTGACAGAGGAAGAAAAACAACAGATTATCGCATTGCTGAAAAAACTGGATTCCCTCGGACTGGACGCGGATTATCTGATAGAACAGGCACAGAAACTCTATGAGAAATATGGACTCGACCTGGTGGAAAATGCAAATGAGGCGATTAACGAGGCGGTAGGAAACGCCGTGACGACTGCGGTAAAAAACTTTTTCCAGAATATCAAGAATTCCGTCGTAGACTTTTTCAAAAATTTATTTTCCTAAGGGGCATTCCGGTGAAAAGCCGGAATGTTTTTTTCCCGTTCTGCTTATACTAAGACAAGAACAGGTTGAAAATCAGAGATTTTTAACTATGGACTGGTGTAAAAAATTGTGCAGAAAAGAGGGAAATTATGAAAATTGCATTTTTTAGTACAAAGCCTTATGATAAGATATGGTTTGAACCTATGGGAAAGGATTATGGATTTACCATCCGTTTTTTTGAAGTGCCTTTTAGTGAGGAAACGATTTACCTTGCGAAAGATTATGATGCGATATGCGTCTTTGTGAACGACTATATTACGGCGGATATGATTGACAAGCTTTATGAGATGAAGGTAAAGGCGATTCTATTGCGAAGCGCGGGATTTAATCATGTGGATGTGAAGGCGGCGGAAGATAAAATATTAGTGCTGCGGGTGCCCAGCTATTCGCCGGAAGCGGTAGCCGAATTTGCAATCGGCATGGTTTTGACCGTCAACAGACGTATTCATAAAGCCTATAATAGGACAAGGGACTTCAATATGAGTCTGAACGGTCTGATGGGCGTGGATTTATATCATAAGACGGCCGGAATCATCGGAACCGGTAAAATCGGACAGGCAATGATTAGAATCTGTAACGGGTTTGGAATGCAGGTACTGGCATACGACCCGTACCCAAATCCGAAACTGGAAGCGGACTATGTGGAGCCAGAGGAATTATTTGAGAAATCAGACGTTATCTCATTGCATTGCCCGCTTACGTCTGGAACGAGACACATCATCAATCGGGAGTCCATTGGGCGGATGAAGGACGGCGTCTATCTGGTCAATACTTCCAGAGGAAGCCTTATCGATACCGATGCACTGATAGAAGGTCTGGTACAGGGGAAATTCGGCGGAGTGGGTCTGGATGTTTATGAAGAAGAAGAAGGGATTTTTTATGAGGATAAATCCAATGAGATTATGCAGGATGAAAATCTGGCGAGACTTATGACATTTCCGAATGTGCTGATTACTTCCCATATGGGATTTTTTACGAAAGAAGCCATGCAGGCGATTGCCATAGAGACCCTGGAAAATGCTTATGCATTAGAAAATGGACTACCGCTTGTAAATCGAACGGAAATACGTTAAAATAGAAATAGAGGCTTTTAGACACAGGATTTAAGATGGGACACTGTTTAGACATAAGGCAGCGGGAAAATGGGGGAATGGAAATGCCGAAGTCTTTTTACCAAATCAGGAGCGCCTATCAGGACGAATGGGACGACGCAATGGCATTGGCATGGAAAACTTTTTTACAGTTTGAAGCGGACGACTATACCATGGAAGGTGTCAGGAATTTTGAAGATTTTATTACGGATACGGCGTTGCACAGGATGTTTATCATGGGCGCTTATCAGATGTTTGTAGCGTTGGATGATAAACGGATTGTAGGAATGATAACATTGCGCAGCTGTTCGCATATATCCCTGCTTTTCGTGGATGGGAAGTATCACAGGCAGGGAATCGGAAGCGCCCTGATTGAGTATCTGAGGGAATACTTGTTATCGGAGACCAATGTGAATAAAGTGACGGTAAACGCCGCTCCTTATGGCGTCGGCTTTTACCATAAGATAGGGTTTAAGGATATCAGCCGCGAAGAAGAAAAAGACGGAATCAAATACACCCCGATGGAATTTGTGTTATAGAAAGGCATGGGAGATTAGTATGGAATATATTAAGAGCAAAGATATTTTTATATTGATGAGAGAGACTCTGAGGCTGATTCATCCAAGATTGATGGATCACGGTTCCCGTGTGGCGTATATGGTTTATAAGATGTTGGAGGATAAAGGCGGTTATGAAGAGTTTGAGCTGGCGGATATCGTTATGGTGGCGACACTTCATGATATCGGTGCGTATAAGACGGAAGCCGGAGCGTTAAACGATATGCTGCGGTATGAGTCCAGAGACAGCCGGGCGCATACAATCTATGGATATCTGTTTTTTAAGTATTTATCACCGGTAGAAGATTTGGCGAAAGTGATTATGTACCATCATACGGATTATGAACAGCTCAGGAAAGTGGAGTATGCTTATAAAGATTTGGCGGCATATATCAATATTGCGGAGCGGATGGATATCTACCATACGGCGATGGGCAGCCAGTTCAATATGCAGATGTTCCATAAACAGGCGGGCATCAAACTGTCTGACGAGGGATTGGAGCTGTTTTATCAGACAGCGAAGAAGCACGATATTTTTACGAAGTTAAAGACCGGAGAATATAAAGAGGAATTGGAAAGTATCATAGACTATATGATATTTTCCAATGAAGATAAAAAGAAGTTTCTGGAAATGCTTATGTACTGCACCGGTTTCCGTAACGAATCGCTTGTTGTCGATACCATGACATCGGTGTGCATCTGCGATGAGCTGGCGGAGCGGCTGATGCTGACCGGGGACGAAAGAGAAAAACTGTATTACGGCGCACTGCTTCATGACCTTGGGATGCTGGCGATTCCAAAGGAAATCGTGGAAGCCCCCAGAGTATTAAACTCAGAGGAAATCAAGATGCTGAGAAAACATGTGGCAGTGACGGAAAAAGTTCTGGGCAACCGGATGAGAGACGATATCGTGGCGATTGCGGCGGGACATCATGAGCGCGGCGATGGCAGCGGTTATCCCAAGAAATTAAAGAATTATCAGATGACTCAGGAACAGAGAATCCTGCAGGTGGCGGATGCCGTTACAGGTATGACGAATAAAAGAAGCTACAGGGACGCTTTACCGAAAGAGAAAGTCATCAGTATCCTGGAGGAGGAATCTGCCAAGGGTCGTCTGAATAAACAGGTGGTCAGTATCTTTATTACATATTATGACACGATTATGCAGAGCGTGCAGACGGAATCCGCAGAAATCATGAAAATGTACCAGACTTTAAATTCTCAGTATGAGCAGGTAAGCAAGCGGTTCAGGATATAAAAACCCGCAAAAAATCTTTATTTGAAAAAAATTTATGAAAGTTTGTCAATTTATGTAGCTTTTTTCATGCAGTATGCAGTATAATAGAGTTAGACTGGAGAAAGGATTCCTATGGATAAAATTTTTTCATTGGACAGTCCGGTTATGCGTTTCCTGGGCAGAATGTCGGACTTATTGATTTTGAACTTTTTAGTAATGGTCTGTTGTATTCCGGTTATTACGGCAGGCGCTGCTTTTACGGGAATGTATTATGTGCTTATGAAGACGGTGCGGGGAGAAGAAGGGTATCTGGTATCGGGATTTTTCAAATCTTTTAAACAGAATTTTAAACAGGCTACGGCGTTGTGGCTGTTGATACTTCTTTTTATAGTGGTATGCGTCGGGGATATCTTGGTTTTCAAATATTCCACATTAGAGTTTCCGCAGTTTTTGCAGGTCACTATGATAGCGGTGGCGATTCTGGTGGCTATGGTAGCGGTATATATATTTCCGGTTTTGGCGAGGTTTGATAATACGACAAAGAATACAATCAGAAATGCATTTTTTATGTCAATTATGAACCTGCCAAAGACGATTCTGATCGTTTTATTGTTGTGTTCGCCGGTAGTTGTGGCGATGCTTTCACCATATCTGGGAGCTTTTGTGTTTATGTTTGGTATCTCGTTGCCGGCATATGCCTCAGCATATTTTTTTAGTGGAATTTTCAAACGATTTGAGCCAGAAGAAGAGGTTGAGGCGTCGGATTATGAATTTTCCATAAACACAGACGAGGGAAATGAGGAAAAGAATGAATAATCAAACGAAATCAATCATATTCCAGTGGCTTACGCCGATGGCGGCTTTGATTCTGATTCTGGGAATTATGATGTATAACTTTTCTACCAAAAGCAAGGTGTCTGCGACCAATACTGTGACTAGGAATATGTCAACGACGGCGCAGACAAGTGTCTATGGGTTTGAGGAAGAACTGAAGCTGCTGCAGCAGGTAGGTCTGCCGATTGCAGCCCTGTTAGATAGGGAAACAAGGATGGACAGCGCGCGCGCGGCGGAGTTGACGGAAGTGGCGTTGAAATATTCGGGCGCGTATTATGTCTGTACCTGCGATGCAAATGGAAACGGAATTGATAATACAGGGAAAAAGATTTCCGTGCCGGCGGAGCATCTGGAAACGGTGCAGGGAGCGCAGGAAGTAAGCTATCTGTATACTGCGGATGATGAAATGGAAGGGGATGGCGCCGTAATTGCGGTAATACCGATTGGAGAGGAAGAGGTATCAGAACACCTTTTACTGTTCTATTCCCTCGACAATTTTGAATCCATTATCAAAAAAGGCGATTTTGCAGTATGGAATATCGTAACGCTGATTGACGAGATGGGAAATATTATCTTTACTTCTGGCGAAGAGAAAGCGTGGGCAATAGGCGACAATTTATTTGAGGCTCTGAAAGCCAAAAACAGTAATGCAGTTACGAAGATGAAAAGAGGGATTACCGCAGGTTCTTCTTCTTTGGTAACTGTGCAGATGGGCGATATGGAAAACGCGCTTGTTTATGTGCCGGTGGAAACCAATGACTGGACGTTGGTTGTGGGCGTTACCCAGGCATACATAGACAGACTGGTGCTGCAGCAGTATAAGAGTTTTCAGGATATGTTATATCAGATGCTGCTGATTATCATACTATTCCTCTGCATTATCATAGGCATTAACATCGTAGGGAAGCTGTATGGAGCCAGGAAACAGAAACAGCTGGAAGTCAAGGCGGATACAGACCTTCTGACCGGATTGAACAATAAACTTGCTACAGAGCGTAAAATTAAAGAATATATCGCGCATAATCCGAATACCCAGTCCATGATGTTTATTCTGGATATTGATAATTTTAAAAAGATTAATGATACGATGGGGCATGCGTTTGGTGATGTGGTACTTAGGACATTGGGGCATACTATTGGCGCACTGTTCCGCTCTACAGATATTATCGGACGTGCCGGAGGCGATGAATTTATCCTTTTCATAAAAGATATCCAGTCGCCGGAAATCGTTAGAAAAGAAGCGCGGAAAGTAGAAGAATTTTTCAAGGATTTTAAAGCCGGGGAATATACGAAATATTCTGCGACCGCAAGTATCGGCGTTGCAATCTATCCTCAGGAGGGCGCGGATTTTGAGAGTATTTATAAAGCCGCAGACCAGGCGCTTTATAAGGCGAAGAAGAGGGGAAAGAATCAGCTCGCGTTCTATAAAGACGAGTGGGCGGGCAATACAGTGCAGAATGATAAATCAGAACAAGATAATAAAGCGGAATAAGCTTTTGGGCAAGTTGCCTAAGAAATGTAAGTTTTCTTGGGCAACTTGTCAATTATAGGAAAAGATGTTAGCGAAAGTAAGCAATTTTTACAATGAAATACAAAATATTTGTGAAATTCTAGTATAGAAAAGGCGCGGAAAGTCCGTTATACTAGACTAAGCTTGATTATTTGGAAAATAATCAAAAAATAAATAATATTAAAATCATTTAGGAGGCAAAACGCATGGCAAGTTTATCATTAAAAAACGTCTGCAAAGTATATTCTAATGGATTTGAAGCAGTAAAAGATTTTAATCTTGAAATTGCAGACCAGGAATTTATTATTTTCGTAGGACCTTCAGGCTGCGGTAAATCTACAACACTTCGTATGATTGCAGGTCTTGAAGATATTTCTTCCGGTGAGTTGAAAATCGGAGACAGAGTTGTTAACGATGTAGAACCTAAGGACAGAGATATCGCAATGGTATTCCAGAATTACGCTCTGTATCCTCATATGACAGTATATGACAATATGGCATTTGGTCTGAAGCTGAGAAAAGTACCGAAAGATGAAATTGATAAAATGGTAAAAGAAGCAGCGAAAATCCTTGACCTGACTCCTCTTCTGGAGCGTAAACCGAAGGCTCTTTCCGGTGGTCAGAGACAGCGTGTTGCCATGGGACGTGCAATTGTTCGTAATCCTAAGGTTTTCCTTATGGATGAGCCTCTTTCCAACCTGGATGCAAAACTTCGTGTACAGATGCGTGTTGAGATTTCCAAACTGCATCAGAGACTGGGCACCACAATTATCTATGTAACACATGACCAGACAGAGGCTATGACCCTTGGTACGAGAATCGTTGTTATGAAAGACGGCGTTATCCAGCAGGTAGATACGCCTCAGAACTTATATCAGAAACCGCAGAACCTGTTCGTTGCAGGATTCATGGGATCCCCGCAGATGAACTTCTTAGACGCAGTTGTTGAAGTAAACGGCGACACCGCAAGCTTGAAGGTAGCAGGCGGCAGCATTCCGCTTCCGGCAGACAAGTCCAAGAAAATCATCGCTGGCGGTTATGCGGGTAAGACAGTTACATTCGGTATCCGTCCGGAAGACGTATATGATTCACCGGAATTTGTTAACTCCGCAAAATGCGTATTTGAATCTACCATCAAAGTATATGAATTGCTTGGTGCAGAAGTTTATTTGTACTTTGACCTTGCAGAATTCCCGATTACTGCGAGAGTAGATTCCCGTACAACGGCAAGACCGGGCGATAAAGTTAAATTTGCTTTTGACGTTGAGAAGATTCATGTATTTGATAAAGAAACAGAGCAGATTATTACGAACTAGGCGCAATGATTTACGAAGGGGATGCGGGGCATCCCCTTTTTAAGAGTGAAAGGCAGGTTTGGACATGATTTCCAGCCAGGTGATTAAGACTAGTATAGAAGAGTTAAAAATCATTTCCAAAATTGATTTATGCGTATTCGATTTGGAAGGAAAGGTAGTTGCTTCTACATTTCAACCAGAGGATATTTCCGTTGAGTTAATTGATGCGTTTGCAAATTCCCCGGCGGACAGTCAGGTAATAGGTATGCACCATCTAATGAAAATATTTGACGAAGGCGAGCTGTTATTTATATTGGATGCAAAAGGAAACGGCGAAGATACTTATATGATTGGGAAGATTGCCGTCAGCCAGCTGCAGAACCTTATTATTGCCTATAAGGAAAAATTTGACAGGAACAACTTTTTTCAGAATCTGCTGTTAGACAATCTGCTTCTGGTGGATATTTACAACCGTGCCAAGAAGCTGCATATCGATGTTGCCGTGCCAAGAGCCATCATTCTGGTGGAAACGGCGCAGGGCAAAGACCCGGCGGCATCCGAGCTGTTAAACGGTATGTTTTCACCGCAGACGGGGGATTATGTTACGGCGGTGGATGAAAATAACGTCATCCTGATAAAAACGGTGAAGTCTGAGAATGATTATGAAGAGCTGGAGCGGGCGGCAAATACAATCGTCGATATGATGAGCATGGAGGCAATGATGAATGTCCGGGTAGCTTATGGAACGATTGTAGGAGAACTAAAGGAAGTATCCCGTTCCTATAAAGAGGCTAAGATGGCGCTGGATGTGGGTAAGATTTTCTATGAAGAAAAGAAAGTGACGGCTTACAGTAAATTAGGAATCGGCAGGTTGATTTATCAGCTGCCCGCGAATCTTTGCCGTATTTTCATCGATGAAATTTTTGATTCCAATGTACCGGACGATTTGGACGAAGAAACATTAACGACGATTAATAAATTTTTTGAGAATAATCTGAATGTGTCGGAAACTTCCAGACAGTTATTTGTCCATAGAAACACATTGGTCTATCGTATCGAGAAACTGGAAAAAAGCACAGGGCTGGATATCCGGACGTTTGACGATGCGCTGACTTTCAAAATCGCGCTGATGGTAGTCAGTTATATGAGATATCTGGATTCGTTGGAATATTGAGTCTGGGAAATGTCTGTTTGTGTTATATCAGAGTCCTTTCTTAGCGCAAGGTTTATGCCGGATGAGAAATCATCCGGCATTTTTTGTATCCATTCGCATATAGATATAATAGAGATTGTCCAGAAAAAGAAAATAGATGGAGAGGTGGCAGGATGTATCAGAAAGAAATTATCTATATGAGTCTGTTTGAGCATGATATGAAAAAAGAGTGTATCGGCTATCTGAAACTGGAAAAGAAACAGGACGACTTTCAACTAGAGCTTCAGGTAAAAAATCTTCCCGACGTCATAACGGGCAGTTTTCCGATTCGTCTACAGGGCGGGGATGTATGGCGGGAAGAGGATATGATGGCGATAAAAAGCGGAAACGGCACATGGACAGGACATACCAAAGAAGAGGTCCTGCGGGCGGAAATCATTCTGCCCGGTTCCTATAAAATCAGGGGGCAGAGTAAGAAGGCCCCCACGATTACGGATAATAAAACGCAGCTTATAGAAGATGCACCACAGGGAGAAAGTAGCGAGAATACGCCGCCGGAACAGCCACAGAGACAGAGTATGGGAAATCTGTCGCCACAGATACCGCCGGAACAAGGCAAAGAAGAAATCCGGTCGGGAGATACGCCGCTTGCAGAAGAACAATTGTCCAAGCCTGTTTTGCCGGTGCGGGCGGTTTCGATGGCGCAGACCGAGCGGTCTGTCCCGGTAAGGCATATGCCTTTATACGAAAGCAAGTGGGAACAGATTCTTGCTACTTATGAGAAGACGCGTCCCTATGGGGACGATAGAATTTATGTCAAATTAGAACCCAGGGATTTTATTGTCCTGCGTTCCGATTACCAGCATCTTGTCAATAACAGCTTTTTACTGCACGGATTTTATAATTACCGGCATGTGATATTGGGAAAAGAAAAAGATTATTATTTGGGCGTTCCCGGCGTTTTCTATGAGAGAGAAAAAATGGTCGCATTGATGTTTGGTTTTGAAGCTTTCGAGTGTGAAGGGGGAAATGCAGAGGAAGGAAAATTCGGATATTATCTGCGAAAAGTGGAAATTTAAAACCGTGCGTTTTATGTCGAACCCAACTCATGCACGTTACCTCTACAGTTAACTCCGCCAGGCACCCTTACGGCACATGGAAGGTTTCACTTAGTGCTGCTGTGTTCCCACCCTGACACGGTTCATGAATTCCCATTGCGTAAGACCCGAACTTCAACGCCACTTATAGAGGGCAGCTACACAAGAAAAAGCCCTCGATAAAACATCACCCCCACTAGAGCGGATTGTGGGTACAGGGCACCGCTAACGCCCCGGCTGCACGGTTCTATCAGTATACTGTTTTTTGAAGGATTTGTCAACTTTGAATCTGGGTCGCATTACGGTAAACGCATGAAAAATAAATAAAAGTAAAAAATCGACGAGTGATGTAT
>JAMPHJ010000001.1:78306-82566 GCA_023663465.1 Muribaculaceae bacterium
CAGGTGCAGCCGTGAAGAGAAAAGAAGATATGCACAAGATGGCAGAGGCAAACAAGGCTTTTGCACATTATCGCTTCTAAAGGGTAAAAATATTGACAGGAGGAAAAGACCTTGGCTGGAAGAGAATATCCATTAGAGAGAACCAGGAATATTGGTATTATGGCTCATATCGACGCCGGGAAAACGACGTTGACCGAGCGTATCCTTTATTATACTGGCGTTAACTATAAGATTGGTGATACTCATGAAGGCACTGCAACGATGGACTGGATGGAGCAGGAACAGGAAAGAGGTATCACGATCACATCAGCCGCTACGACGTGCCACTGGACTTTGGAAGAAAACTGCAAGCCGAAGCCGGGCGCTTTAGAGCATCGTATCAATATCATTGATACGCCCGGTCACGTTGACTTTACTGTTGAAGTTGAGCGTTCTCTTCGCGTGCTGGATGGCGCTGTTGGTGTATTCTGTGCAAAAGGCGGCGTTGAACCCCAGTCAGAAAATGTATGGCGTCAGGCTGATACCTATAATGTACCGAGAATGGCATTTATCAATAAGATGGATATTTTAGGTGCAGATTTTTATGGTGCAGTAGACCAGATTAGAACGAGACTGGGTAAAAATGCGATTATTCTTCAGATACCGATTGGTAAAGAAGATGATTTTAAGGGCATTATTGATTTATTTGAAATGAAAGCCTATATCTACAATGACGATAAGGGCGACGATATTGATATCATCGATATCCCGGATGATATGAAAGACCAGGCTGAATTATACCGCGATGAATTGGTAGAGAAAGTCTGCGAATTGGATGATGATTTAACGATGGTCTATCTGGAAGGGGAGGTGCCTTCTACAGAGGACATGAAGAAAGCGTTGCGACTTGCTACCTGCGAATGCAGGGCAATTCCCGTATGCTGCGGTTCCGCATATAGAAATAAGGGCGTACAGAAACTGCTAGACGCAATCCTTGAATATATGCCGGCTCCGACAGATATTCCGGCTATCAAAGGTACGGATTTGGACGGAAACGAAGTCGAGAGACATTCTTCCGACGACGAACCATTTTCAGCGCTGGCATTCAAAATCATGGCGGATCCGTTCGTTGGGAAATTAGCATTCTTTAGAGTGTATTCCGGTACGATGAACGCAGGTTCCTATGTACTGAATGCAACAAAAGATAAAAAAGAACGTGTCGGACGTATTTTACAGATGCATGCAAATAAGAGAGCAGAGCTGGATAAAGTTTATTCCGGTGATATTGCGGCTGCAGTTGGTTTTAAACTGACGACAACCGGTGATACTATTTGTGACGAGCAGCATCCTGTTATTCTGGAATCCATGGAATTTCCTGAGCCGGTTATCGAACTGGCAATCGAGCCTAAGACCAAAGCAGGTCAGGGCAAGATGGGTGAAGCATTAGCAAAACTTGCAGAAGAAGACCCGACTTTCCGTGCGCATACGGATTCAGAAACAGGTCAGACCATTATCGCAGGTATGGGCGAGCTTCATCTGGAAATCATCGTAGACCGTCTGCTTCGCGAATTTAAAGTAGAGGCAAACGTAGGCGCTCCGCAGGTTGCTTACAAAGAGACGTTTACGAAACCGGTGGATCAGGAATACAAGTATGCAAAACAGTCCGGCGGTCGTGGACAGTATGGACACTGTAAAGTAAAATTCGAGCCTATGGATCCGAACGGCGAAGAGACATTCAAATACGAGTCCAGCGTTGTCGGCGGTGCGATTCCGAAAGAATATATCCCCGCAGTCGGCGAAGGTATCGAAGAAGCGGCAAAAGCAGGTATTCTGGGAGGATTCCCGGTACTCGGCGTTTCTGCGAACGTATACGATGGTTCCTACCATGAAGTCGATTCATCCGAAATGGCGTTCCATATCGCCGGCTCCATGTGCTTCAAAGAAGCCATGAAGAAAGCGGGTCCGGTACTGTTAGAGCCTATCATGAAAGTGGAAGTTACAATGCCCGAAGAATATATGGGCGATGTTATCGGCGATATCAACTCCCGTCGTGGACGTATCGAAGGCATGGAAGATATCGGCGGCGGCAAGATGGTAAAAGGATATGTACCGCTTGCAGAGATGTTTGGTTATTCCACAGATTTACGTTCTAAGACACAGGGACGCGGTAACTACTCCATGTTCTTCGAGAAATACGAGCAGGTGCCGAAGAGCGTACAGGAAAAAGTTTTGGCGGCAAAAACGAAATAAAGACGCTAAAACCGGTTCCGCGAGAAAGTATTGCGTGTAAAAACGAAATAATGCTTGAAAATATTGGCAATCTTTAATATAATCAAAAGTAGCTGATTGAAAAAAGAAGTTTATTAAAAACGAGGAAAGAAATTCAAATTAAGGAGGACTTTAGAAATGGCGAAAGCTAAATTTGAAAGAAACAAACCCCATTGTAATATTGGTACCATCGGTCACGTTGACCATGGTAAAACAACTCTGACAGCTGCAATCACAAAAGTACTTGCAGAAAGAGTTGCAGGTAATACAGCGACAGATTTTGAGAATATCGACAAAGCTCCCGAAGAGAGAGAAAGAGGTATCACAATTTCTACAGCTCACGTTGAGTATGAGACAGAGAAGAGACACTATGCACACGTTGACTGCCCTGGACATGCTGACTATGTAAAGAACATGATTACCGGTGCAGCTCAGATGGATGGCGCTATCCTTGTTGTTGCTGCTACTGACGGCGTTATGGCTCAGACCAAAGAGCACATCTTATTGTCCCGTCAGGTAGGCGTACCTTATATCGTAGTATTCATGAACAAATGCGATATGGTAGACGACCCTGAATTACTTGAATTAGTAGAAATGGAAATCACAGAGCAGCTCGAAGAATATGAGTTCACAGACTGCCCGATTATCAAAGGTTCCGCTTTAAAAGCTCTGGAAGATCCGAGCGGCGAATGGGGCGACAAGATTATGGAATTAATGGATACAGTAGATTCCTATATTCCTGACCCTCAGCGTGATACAGATAAGCCGTTCCTGATGCCTGTAGAAGACGTATTCTCTATTACAGGTCGTGGTACTGTTGCTACAGGTAGAGTAGAGCGTGGTACACTTCATATGTCTGATGATGTTGAAATCGTTGGCGTTAAGGAAGAGACCCAGAAATCCGTTGTAACCGGTATCGAAATGTTCCGTAAGTTACTGGATGAAGCACAGGCTGGTGATAACATCGGTGTTCTGCTTCGTGGTATCCAGAGAACAGACATCGAAAGAGGTCAGGTTCTTGCAAAACCGGGTTCTGTAACATGCCACAGAAAATTTACGGCTCAGGTATACGTTCTGACCAAAGATGAAGGCGGACGTCATACACCTTTCTTCAACAACTACAGACCTCAGTTCTACTTCAGAACAACTGACGTAACAGGCGTATGCAACTTACCGGAAGGTACAGAAATGTGCATGCCTGGCGATAACGTAGAGATGTCAATCGAGTTGATTCATCCGATTGCTATGGAGCAGGGGTTGACGTTTGCTATTCGTGAGGGTGGCAGGACTGTTGGGTCTGGCAGGGTTGCGTCTATTATCGAGTAATTGTAATTTGTTCAGTAAAATCAAGGCTTTCGGGGATTTCTCCGAAAGCCTTTTTACATGAAAAGCCACTTTAGGGAACTAAAGTGGCTACAAAATGGCTACGATATTTTATTCTTGTATTATTTTATGTCTTTTAAATCAGCGGCTCTTTCGGGGGAAGTATGATTTTTCTTTAACATTTTTGTATATTCAAACAGATCACGTCTGGTCGCATCGTCCAACACATATAAATCCGCAATCAGCTCATCAACCATAGGCAGTTCCGTATAATCAAATTTCTTGAGGATACGGGCGGTGCGCTCTGATATATAGCTGTTTTTATGGCTGTCAATGTTCCGCCTTTCACTGTCAGATGGAAGTGCTGGTAAAGTTTCGATGTCGTTATAGGGATTATCTTTGCATATAGAATCAATAGGGATATCTAATATATTGGAAATCCTTAATGCAGTATCAAAACGAATAGCGGTATCACGCTGAATAATAGAATAAATAGTAGTGGGCGCAATACCAGCTTTCCTTGCCAATTCTTTTACTGTCATTCCTTTCCGGTCTAATATTTCTTTCAAATTTTGTCCATAACCCATATATATATACCTGTAACTATCCATTGCGGAAGAGTTACCTGTCCTTTCTGTTATCTTTCCTATCAATTATAGCACTATACAGAACAATATGCAATTCGTAAAT
>JAMPHJ010000001.1:82666-95396 GCA_023663465.1 Muribaculaceae bacterium
CAGTTACCGTGACATTTAATGCCAACGGCGGAACAGTGGATACGGCAAGTAAGATTGTATGTAAGGATTACGCCTACGGCGAACTACCGATGCCGACGAGGACGGGCTATACCTTTGACGGCTGGTACACGAAAGCAGACGGAGGCAGTAAGATTACAGACAGCAGTATAGTCTCTGTTACAACAGCGACGCAGACGCTTTACGCGCACTGGACAGCAGACGCCTACCAGATATCATTTGATTACCACGGGGCGGACAGCGGGAACAACATAGCGGACACAACCGTGACCTTTGACAGCGCCTATGGCGCTCTGCCACAGCCTGCAAAGACCGGCTACAGTTTCCAGGGCTGGTACACGGAAGCAGACGGGGGCAGCAGGATTGAAGCGGCGACAACCGTAAATGTAGCGGCTCCACACACGCTCCATGCCCGCTGGCTGGATGATATAAAGCCGGATACGCCCGCACTGCAAAGCGGCGTGACACTGCCTTCTGACTGGACACATACGCAGGGGACGCTCCCCTTAAAACTATATGACGGCGTAGGCGTGACACAACTGTGGGTGAGCATTGACGGAAATGATTACATAAAAGTGGACGCTTTCACAGGCGGCACGGGAAATACAGACTATGATTATACCCTCACGGAAGGAAAGCATACCTATCGGTTCAAGGCGGAAGATGCGGCAGGAAATACTTCCGAAGAAAGCGATGTGTTTACGGTCAGGCTGGACACGGCAAAGCCCGTCATTGGAACATTGACCTATGAGAATAGCAAAAATGTCCTCGACTGGATCATCGGTATGGCCACCGGCGAAAAGCGGATGGTCATCCATGTGCCTGTCACGGACGAAGGCAGCGGCGTGACTCAGATCACTTATACAGCGACGCCGAGGGACAGTGCAGGAAACCTTGACAGCAGCAAAACAGAGACAGAGACGGTATCTGTTAAAGGCGGGGAAATAAAAATTACATTTAACGCTGATTTTATGGGAGTTATTACCATTTCCTGTACGGATGCGGCTGGCAATGCCGCTGACAGCGTGACCATAGGCGCATCAGGCGGCGGCGTGATCGTAGAAGACAATGCACCGGACATTACCACCGATGCAAAGACGGATTACTATGATACCGCAGAGGATATTCACGTCACGGTAAAAGACGATATCAGCAGTGTAATCTCAGCAGGAATCGATACCGTAACCTATCGGGTGGGAGAGGATGGCACAGAAAAGAGCGTTACCGTTGATAAGAGTACCCTGCAGACGTCGGCGGAGGTTATTTTTACAATCCCTGCTGATGAGATACCAACAGGAATCACGGCGATAAAGATCACTGCCACCGACAATGCGGGAAATACAGCAGAAAAGAGCATTATCGTCAAAGTCAAAGGATCAGAGAAACAGCCCGCAGTGGTGATTGATTACCGGGAAGAAAAACTGACAGGTTTTGTACCGGGCGGGCAGTATAAAATAGGCATTGCCGCAGACAATGGGACAGTCCCAGTCTACGAAGAATTTACGGCAGATGATGAAGGCTGTATTTGGATTGCCGGGGATAATTGGAGCTGGTTTGACTTTACTGTAAATATCGTTAAGACAGGCAACGGCAGCGAGACCACGGACAGTCCGGCGCAGAGCCTTACCATTCCGGCGATACCGGATAAACCGACGCCCATAGGCGCAGATGTGGAAACAGCGGGCGGAACGGGCAGACTGACCGGACTGACGGCAGATGTTACCTATGAGGTATCCGCAGACGGCGGCAGCACATGGGAAACCAGAACTGCAAACGGGGACGGCGAGATCACAGGGCTTGTGCCCGGAAGTTATACCGTGCGGGTAAAAGCAGGAACCTCTAATTTTGCCAGTGAGTCGAGCGCCCCGGCAGCGATAGGCGCATACCAGATCAGAGTGACCTTCATTGTGGGCGGGGAAACTTATACTACCGTTTCTGTAGACTATGGCGGGACATTGACGGATATTCCTGCCGTGCCGTCCAAAGACGGTACAGTAGGCGGTTGGTATGCAGATGAACAGGGCGGCAGTCTGCCACAATTTACCAGCATCACGGCGGATATGAGCGTGTATGCGGTCTATACGGCAGTCTATACCGTTACCCTGCAGGGCGGCACAGGATATACACTGGCGGCAGCAGATGGCAGCACAAGCCCCGTCATAGAGGGCGGAAACTTTACTTTCTGTCTCACGTTAAGCAGCGGCTATGACGTAACAGGCGGCTTTGCCGTGAAAGTGAACGGTGTCAAAGTGAAACCGGAGTCGGCGGGGAATAAGGTTTATACCTATACCATAACAGACATCAGGGAAGATAAGACTGTAACAGTGGAAGGTGTGAAGAAGAAAGCCGGTTCAGGAAACTCTGGCGGCACGAAACCCGGCGGGGATACAAAGCCCGGTGATGATACGAAACCCGGTGATGGGACGAATCCAGGCAGCGCCAATCCAGACGATGGCACGTCCCCTGATGACGGAACGAAACCAGGTGACGATACAAAGCCCGGCGACGATACGAAGCCCGGTGACGGAACGAAACCCAGTGATGATACAAAACCCGGTGATGATACAAAACCCGGCGACGATACAAAACCCGGTGACGATACGAAATCCGGCGATGGAACGAAGCCCGGTGACGATACGAAGTCTGGCGACGATACGAAGCCCAGCGACGATACAGAATCCGGCAATGGTACAAAACCCGAAGATAATGATCCGACGAATAGGGATGATGTCCCCATCATACCGGTGATCATCGAAGACAGTAAAATCGTCATAGACGGCGGCAATACCGAGGACGGCGGAAGCATTGCCACAGGAACCATACCAGGCATGACAGGCGCAGACCTTGAACCGTTGAATGGCGCAACCGGCGAAAGCACAGCAAGTACCATACTGGAATTAGGCGAAGGCGCGGTCATCGTCACAGTGGTATGTAACGGACGAAACTGCACGGCGGGCGTGGCGGATACCGTGGCAGTGGCAAATGCAGTGCTGACACCGGAGCAGATACAGCTTGCAGGATCCGGCGAAACGATGGAAATTCGCATCGACGTAACAGACATCTCAGAAAGTGTACCGCCGCAGGATAAGGAAATCATTGAAAGTGGTATAGAGGCATACAGGGAAGAATTACCGGATATCACACTCGGTATATACATCGATATTTCCATGTTCATTAAGATTGGGGATAGTGACTGGAACACTGTCACGAAGAGCGATGAACCTGTTGGTGTTGTGATAGGCATACCCAAAACACTGCAGGCGGACGGCAGGGAATACTACATCATCCGTGCCCACGAGGGAGAATACACCTTCCTGGAAGATACGGATGATACGCCGGAAACCATTACGATCAACACCGACATGTTTTCCAGCCATGCGATTGCTTACCAGCAGATCGGTGAAGCCGATGCAGACAATAACGGAAAGTGCGGGCTCTGCCATATCTGCCCGACGTTCTTAGGCATATGCTGCTTTATCTGGCTGGCAGTCATCATTGTGATGATTTTGACAATCTGGATTGTCATCCGCAGGAAGCAGAAAGAACCGAAACCACAGGCATAACTAAAATGAAAGTACATTTTGGTAAATTAATGTTAAGTTATGTTTGAAAAAAAGAAAATTTTTTTGTATAATGAAATCACGGCGGGGGCTGAACAATCTCAATAACTATTTATGGGGAAAGGTGGGCAAACGCCGTTGAAAACAGATACAATAACGAAAGATTATGTAAAAGATACAGGAATATTTGCGGATATTTTTAACTATTATATTTATGGCGGCAGACAGGTTATTCGTCCTGAACAGCTTATAGAGCGGGATTCTGCCAAGATAGCGCTGCCGTATGGCGATGATGGCGCTGTAGTTCCGGTGCAGAAGTTCCGTGATGTGCAGAAATTGTATGCCGCCATGACGGACGGGAAGATGGAATATGTGCTATATGGCGTAGAGAACCAAGCAAAAATCCATTATGCTATGGCAGTAAAGAATAACCTATATGATGCACTAGAATATGCTGCCCAAGTAGAAGAAGCCGCAAAGTCACATCGGAAGGAAATGCAAAATAAGGCAGAGAGATGCCAAAGTAAAGAGCAAGGCGGAAAAGATAAAAAAGCCCTGAGTTCGGGTGAATTTTTGGGTGGCTTCTGGAAAGAGGACAGACTGATACCGTCCATTACAGTAACTATTTTTTTCGGTTCAGAAGAATGGGATGGACCATTAAGCCTGTTCGACATGATGGATATATCAGACCAGAATGTACTTGATTGTATGGATAATTACCATGTACGGCTGATTGCGCCGGCGCAGATGTCAGATGATGAAATCATGAAATTTCATTCCAGTTTAAGAGAAGTCCTGCTTTTTATCAAATACTCTAAGGATAAGGAAAATCTAAGCAGAGTCTTGAAAATGAATGAAAAGCGTTTCCGCAAAGTGGAGTGCAGGGCGGCAGATGTAATCCAGGCAATTACCAATTCGGACATGAAATATAATGAAAACGAGGCGAAAGTAGATATGTGTCAGGCTATTAAGGAAATGCGGGAAGAAGAAAGGTTTATAGGGGAACAGGCTGGCAAACTGGAAAAGGCTCAGGAGGATGCGAGGAGTTTTTATAAACTTGGCATAGATGTTGAAAAGATAGCGCAAGGCGTGGGATATAATGTAGAAACAGTAAAAGGCTGGATTGGGATTGAATAACGGCTGGGAAATATGCTAAATGAATGAAAGTGATAAGAAAGACCGGAATGGCTTAGGCTGTTCCGGTTTTTTAGAAATTTAAAATTTATTTATCCTTTTTTGGTAAGAATAAAGTAAGAATGAATTAGCAAAAACCCCCTTGACAGACTCCTCCATCTATGCTAAATTTAAATCAGTTTAAACGTTTAAGCAAATCAGATATCCGCATTTGATTTGCTTCCTTATTACCTGTTAGTTTAAACGGTTAAGCAATCTCAAAAGCTGGAAGAGCAAAATGAGAATCAGAAAGCAAAACGAAAGCTGGAAGAGCAAGACGAGAATCAGAAAAGCAAGACCAAAACCTAACAGGGAAAATCAAAAATCTAATTAAGAAAGGTTGGGGGAACGATGAGAAAGGGATTTTTTACAAGAAAAATGGCTGTCTGCCTGCTGGCGGTGGGGATTCTGGGGCTGACTGCCTGCGGGACAAATCAGGATGCAGCGGGGGACGTCCAGAGCGTAGGGACAGAGGATGTCCAGGATACACAGTCGGAAGATACGCAGCAAACGGAAGGGGAAGAGGAGCCGGCAGTAGAACCGGCGGGCAAGCATGTCGTGACATTTTTGGACGATGACGGAACGACTGTATTGGATACCGTGGAGGTAGAGGATGGTGCGCTAGTGGAATCCTATGTGCCGGAAAAAGAAGGGTACACCTTTGCGGGCTGGTTTGCAACGCCCAATAAGAGCCACCGGTTTGATTTTTCGGCGGCAATTACTGACGATACTTCTGTCTTTGCAGGGTTTGTTTCTTATGTGGAAGATACCAGGGAATACGCAATTCTTGGCAGCGGCAAGAGCCCGGTGCTGATGGAATCCAATTGGGGAAAAGTGATTGAAGAGCAGCACATGATGACGAAGGAAGAGAATGCCGAGGCCAATGTGTATACGATTACGCTGGATTTGGAAGCGGGCGACGAGTTTCAGTTTGCGATTAACAGCTCTTGGGAAAATCAGAGAGGTTACGGCTATTTTTCCACGATTGAACTAGACGGCGTGGAATATTTTGCCAATTCCGGCGGTCTGGGCGATACGAGCGTGAAGCGTTCCAATATCAAAGTAAGCGTTGCAGGAAACTATACGTTTACGCTGACGACCTATCCTGGCGAGGATTTTTATGATGAGGGAGCGGCGAATTATTCAGAGGCGAATAAAGAATGTTTCAATGTGAATCCCTATGATACCATCGAATGGACTTACAACGGGGAGTCTTCCACTGGCAGCGTGGATATGCAGACGGATTATTATATCAAGGGCGCGAAGATTACCGGTTGGGAAGACGTTTATTCGGAAGAAACGAAATTCTCAGAGCAGGATGGTCTTTATATCTTGACGGTAGCGTTGGAAGAAGGGGACGAATTTATGTTTACTTCTATGGTTACGGCGGGCGATGTGGAAAGCGTCGGCAATGAATACATCCGTTTTACGAATATCGCAGAAGATGATGCGGATAGTCTGTCCCATGTGACGGGCATGGAAAATGCAAATCTGGTGGCGGCGGAAAGCGGAACTTACGTTTTCACTTATGACCCGGCGGCACAGGTACTGACGGTGGACGTTAAATAAAAATATGATGTTTCTCAGTCGGGGTTCTCTGCAGTGCATTTTCCACGCATTGCAGCAGCGCCCCCGCTTTGGCGTCAGACATGGAAGGGGCGTAATAAACCCGGTTTTTATCCTGCAAAAGCGTATGGAGCGTAAAATCGGTCAGCAGAAGATTCTGATTGGATATGCCGCTTAGCTCCCTATAGTTGTCAAGGAAGCGGATATCGGGAAAAGACTCTTTCAAAAGAGCTTCTTTTTCCTGATTGGCGGTTGTCAGCATGAGCGTCTGATAAGGCTCCCCGTGAAAATGGGCGTCGGCTGCTTCCTTCAGTTTCCGATAGTCTGTATTGATTTGGAAAAAAAGAGGGTCGTTGATGATGCAGTCTAGAGCCGTCAAAGGAATGAAATTATTATCGCCTAAATTATGGAAATATTCTGACGAAATATCGTAACAGATAATAGCGTCCGCCTGGTCGCATTTTTCGTTATAATATTCGTTTAAAAAGAGTAACTCGTAGTTTTTTTCATGGAAAAACTGCGATAGGAATTGGATGGTATGAAGCTGTTCCGCCTTTTTTAAGACGGATGCATCGGGGGAAAGCAGGATGGCAAGGAGATGCTTGGAATTGGTTGCCAGAGCTTTTGCCGCCTGATTCGGGGTGTAATTGAGCAGATTGATGACCTGGAGCACTTTCTTGCGGGTGGCGTCGCTGATGCGTAAATCGGTGCGGTTGTTAACCACATAAGAAACCGTAGCAACGGAAACGCCCGCCTCTCTGGCAACATCTTTAATCGTAACCTTGCGGCTCATACTCTTCCTCCTTTAACAAAACATACTTTATTCATTATTCAGAATTTCAAATCATTTGTCAACAGGAAAGTGTGATATTTGGAAAAAGGAATATTTGGAAAGGAAATACAATGAATCACTATGCTATTTTACATATACCGGATTCCCGTTATTGTTTCGCCAGCAGCCAAAGGGAGCTGGTTCTGCGGCTGCGTATGGCAAAGGAAGATGAGAATGTCAAGGTCACGCTGATTTATGCCGGAAAATATGATTTTGCCGTCCAAAGAAATCAAATAGAAATGAAGGTCTGTTACCGTGATAAGCTTTATTCTTATTATGAAATCAAGATGCAGCTTACAGACGTTCGTTTCGCCTATATCTTCCAGTTGGAAGAAGCGGGAAAAGTCTATTACTACAGTGAGGATGGCATCACGGAGTCTTACAATTTTAAAGAAGGGTTTTACAATTTTTTCCAGATGCCCTATATCAATAGCAATGATGTGCTGGAAATCGTGGATTGGATGCGCGGCGCCGTGTTTTATCAGATTTTCGTGGACCGTTTTTATCGGGGGGATTTGGGGAAAGATACAAGTTATGTTACGATGGAGTGGGGGGATATCCCGACGTCTAAAAGTTTCGCCGGGGGAGATCTCAAAGGCGTTACGGAAAAACTGGATTATTTAAAAAGCCTTGGCGTGAACGCAGTCTATCTGACGCCGGTTTTTGAATCCGTTTCCAACCATAAATACGATATCAGCGATTATAAGAAGGTAGACCCCCAATTTGGGGATGCCAAGGATTTGAAGGTTCTGGTGGCGCAGGCGCATTCGATGGGAATCCGGGTGGTTTTAGATGCGGTGTTTAATCATTGCAGCATGAACATCGCGCAGTTTCAGGACGTCCTTCAGAAAGGGCGAAAATCCCCCTATTATCATTGGTTTCTCATAGAGGGCGAATATCCCGATTCGGAAAAAGGAAATTATGAGTGCTTTGCGGCGTGTCATTATATGCCGAAATGGAATACGGCGAATGAAGCGGTGCAGGACTTTCTCATCGATATCGCCCTTTACTGGATACGGGAAGCAGATATTGACGGCTGGCGGCTGGATGTATCCGATGAGGTGTCCCACGAGTTCTGGCGGCGGTTCCGTCGGGAAGTCAAGGCGTTAAAGAAAGACTGCGTTATCATCGGGGAAAACTGGCATGATGCGTATCCTTATCTGATGGGCGACCAATACGACAGTATCATGAATTATTCTTTTACCAAGGCGTGTTTGGACTATTTTGCCAAAGGAAGGTTTACTGCGGCGGACATGGCGGATAAATTAAACGGCAATCTGATGCGCAATATGGAACAGGTAAATGTTATGATGCTGAATCTTTTGGATTCCCACGATACCCACCGCTTTTTCTCAGAGGTCTCTGGGGATAAAGATAAACTGCTGGCGGCAATCGCCTTAGAAATGGTTTTTCCCGGCGCACCCTGCCTCTACTATGGCACGGAAATCTGCATGGAAGGCGGATACGACCCGGATTCCAGAAGATGTTTCGACTGGGACGAAACGCATTGGGATAGGGATATGCTTGCTAAGATAAAGGAGCTGACCGCGCTGCGGGCCAATCCGGTTTTACAATACGGTACGGTGCATATTTTTGCAGAAAAGGGAATGCTCTGTGTGGAAAGGTTGTATCAAGGAAAGCGCATTTTGCTGCAAATCAATTTGTCCGGGCAAGGGAAAGCGGTATCGCTGGAAGAGGGAAAAATTTTGTGCAGTCATTTGTATGGGGCAGAGTTGGAAGAGAAAGGGTTTGTAATTGCCTGTCAATAGAGATGGAAAGAAAGGAGTGCAGTAATAGATGAAGAAGAATTTAGTAAAGAAAAACGTCGCAATATTGCTGGCGACGGCTGTCTGTATGGGGAGTCTGAGTGGATGTGGCGAGACGCAGGATAGTCCGCAAGGCGGCGGGGAAGATGCGGGAACCCCGGCTGTGTCAGAAGATGCGGGAGCGGGCGTTGCCAGCGCTGTATTTAGCGGAGAGCTGGAAAAGAATGTGACGATTCAGGTTTTGGAAAACGATACGGCAATTTCCAAAGGGTATTTTGCGAAACTGATAGAGGCTTTTAACGAAGCCTATGCGGAGTACGGCATCGTTGCCGTGGACGCCAATATGGACCAATATCTGGATTTGGCAAACGATGGACCTTATGGGTATGGACCGGACGTGTTGTATCAGGCAAACGACATTATCATGCAGTATGCCGATGGAAAGCATATCTATCCGCTGCCGGTGGAAAGTTTAGAATGCTATGATAAAGTCCCGGAAGCTGCCTGGAAAGCCTATGAAATCAATATGGACGGTACGGTCTATACCTGCGGCGTGCCGGTGAACGTACAGGCGCCCATGCTCTATTACCGCAAGGATTTGCTTCCGTCGGATTGGGAAACTGTCTGGGACGATAATCAGAATGGCGTGCCGGATATGGCGGAAAGTTGGAGTGACATGTATGCCTTTTCCATAGAACGGCATGAAAAGGACGCTTCGCAGTACGGCTATATGAAATCTTTGTTCGACGTCTATTTTTCCAGTGGGTTTCTGTTTACTTACGGCGGATATGTTTTTGGCGATGAGAATACCAATCCAGAAGATATCGGCTTCTCTGCAGGGGAGGCGGAAAAAGGGGCGTGGGTGTTAAGCCAGCTTGCGAGCGCCATGAATGAAGAGTGCATCGACGATACCATTACGACGAATGCTTACAGCAAACTGGCGGACGGTACTTATTTCGCAACCATTACGACACCGGACATGTATTCAACGTTTCTGGATGAAATGATTCTCGCCTATGAAGAAGAAGGACTCTCCGCAGAAGAAGCAAAGGAAAAAGCACAAGAGAATCTGGTGATGGCTTCCCTGCCTAAGCTTCCAGAAAGCGGGGATTTGACAGAAGAAAATCCGACGCTTATAGATGCGAAAATGATGGGCGGCATCAACGGCTATGCAATCAGCGCTTATACGAAATATCCCAATGCCTGTCTTGCTTTCGTGGACTTTGCCACAAGCTATGAGAGGATGGTGGAAAGAAGTCAGATACTTGGAACCGCGCCCGCAAGGGAAGATGCAGCCGAAACCGCAGGCGGAACTTCCAGACTTCTCTATGAGAATCTGGAATCCGGCAACATTATCCTGATGCCTTCGCTTCGTGAAGTAAGCCAGATATGGACGCCGGGACAGACCTTTTTCACCGATTTGGCAAAAGATGCCTTTCGTCCTGAGGCGGAAAAGAAATATAAGGATTTAAAGTCCATAAAAGAAGGGCTTGCGGCCGTAGACCAGCAGATATACGACGCTGTCTTTACTTTGAAATAGGCGGCTTGCAGGAAAGGAGCGGACAGGAATGAAAGGAAAGTGGAATCGTTTTAGGGAAGCGGTACGCCACAGCAGTTGGAAGGTGAGGCTTTCTGCGGTGGTGATGGGCGGCGGACAGTTTGCGTATGGCAGCCGTGCGAAAGGAATTTTGTATTTCCTGCTGGAAATTAGCATTGTCTATTATTTTATCGTCAGAGGATTCCGGGATATTGCAGGATTTTTCACACTGGGTACGAGAAAAAGCGACGCCTGGCTTGGCATCGAGGGTGACAACTCTGTCATCATGCTGCTTATGGGGATTTTCGCCTGGATTGTGGCGGCAGTTTTCCTCTATCTGTATCAGATGAATTTAAAAGACGCATACCGGATACAGAAATGCGTCGAGACCGGGAAAAAACCGGCGTCTCTAAGGGAAGAGCTGGCGCAGCTTCTGGATAAAAAGTTTTATATTACCGTATTGACCTTGCCCGTATTGGGCGTCTGTGTGTTTAACGTGCTTCCGATTGTGTTTATGATTTTAATCGCCTTTACCAATTATGGCGGCGACATCGTGCCCCCGGCGTTGGTGGACTGGATTGGATTTGCCAATTTTGAGAAGCTGATTACGCTGTCTCAGTTTGCGCCCACATTCTTTAGCATTCTGGGCTGGAATCTGGTATGGGCGGTGGTTTCCACGGCATTAAACTATTTTGCAGGGCTGGGGCTGGCGCTGCTGCTGAATAAGGACTGTGTGAAAGGAAAAGCATTCTGGCGCGCCTTTCCCATACTGGCATATGCCATCCCCGGCTTTATCACGCTGATAGCGTTTAAATTCATGTTTTCCTACGGTGGACCCATCAATCAGATGATTACGGCTTCCGGCGGCGTGGCGGTGGGATTTTTGGATTTGGACGCTAAGTGGATAGCAAGAATCATTGGGATTCTGGTGAATTGCTGGATTAGCGTGCCTTCCATTATGCTGCTGGCGACCGGACATCTCTCGAACCGGGACATGTCTCTATATGAGGCGGCAAGGATTGACGGCGCGGGCAGATGGAAACAGTTCCAAAAACTGACAATGCCCTTTATGCTGTTTGCGACAACGCCGGTGTTGCTGAGTCAATTTATTGGCAACTTCAATAATTTCGGTATTTTCTATTTCCTGCGCGGCGGGCTGTACATAGACGGCTATTTCCTTGCCAGCGATACGGATTTGCTGATCAACTGGCTTTACAATTTGTCTATCGATAACAACTATTATTGTATCGGCGCGGCAATCAGTCTGGTAATCTTCTTGATTACATCACTGATTTCCCTGATCATTTATGTACAGTCGCCGTCTTACCGGGAGGAGGATACGTTTCAATGAAAAAGAAAATTTCGCTAGGAAAACTGCTGGATACCGGCATAACTTATATCATTCTGCTGGCGGTGGCTTTTGTCTTCTTTTTTCCGTGCTTATGGCTGATACTGGCTTCTTTTTCCAAGTCGGGAAGCATTTATTCCTTTGATGGATTTTTCCCGACTCAGTACAGCCTTGCCGCATTCCAGAAATTATTTACCGATACGGCGATGTATAATTACCCCAGATGGTTTGCCAATACGCTCTTAATTGCTGCAGGAAGCTGCGTGCTGGGCACTTTTCTGACCATTTTGACAGCCTATACCATGTCCCGGTTTACTTTCCGGGCACGAAAACCGATGATGAAGATTACGATGGTTCTGGGCATGTTTCCTTCCTTCATGGGCATGACGGTGGTATACCTTCTGATGACGCAGTTTGGGCTGATTAACCGCCCCTGGGGACTGATTCTGATTTATGCGGCTGGCGCGCCGATGGGCTATCTGACGCAGAAAGGATTTTTTGATACCATACCCAAATCCATCGACGAAGCGGCGAAAATCGACGGCGCGACCAATTTTCAGATTTTTACCCAAATCAATCTGCCGCTGTCGAAGCCAATTATCGTATACACGGCGCTGACGTCCTTTACCTGGCCCTGGAGCGATTTCATCCTGCCTAAGCTCCTGTTAAAGGAAAAGAATCTCTACACCGTGGCGGTAGGGCTGATGAGTCTGGACGAGACGGAGTTTGCGCGGTTTGCGGCAGGCAGCGTGTTTATCGCCGTGCCGATTGTCATTTTGTATTTCTGCCTTGTGAAGAATTTGGTCGCAGGGATTTCTGAGGGGGCTGTGAAAGGGTAGAAATGTGAAATCATTATAGAATAGATAGAAAGTTTTGCATTACAGAAAATTCATATGAATTTTATTGTAAACATGGGTGATTTTCTGTATA
>JAMPHJ010000001.1:95496-103368 GCA_023663465.1 Muribaculaceae bacterium
GTATCCCGAAACCGTTTTTCCTTACCAGCTTCCGTCAGAAAGTGGATGGAATCCTCAACCAGGAAGCCCCGCCTGTCGTGGAAGAAGAACCTACAGAAGAACATATTCTTCAAGGAATGCATGTTCTGGCGGCGGAAGATAATGAGATTAACTCAGAAATCCTCAAAGAAATGCTGAGTATCGTGGGAGCTACCTGCGAAGTCTGCGAAAACGGAAAACTTGCGGTGGAAGAATTTGCGAAATCCGAACCCGGACAGTATCAGTTGATTCTGATGGACGTACAGATGCCTATTATGAATGGTTACGACGCCACCAAGGCAATCCGGGCGCTGAACCATCCGCTGGCAAAGGATATTCCTATTATTGCCATGACCGCGAATGCATTTGCTGAGGACGTCCGGGACGCACTGGAAGCAGGAATGAATGCCCATGTAGCGAAGCCGGTGGATATGGCGGTGTTGGAGAGGGCGGTTAAGGCGGTGATGGAGAAGTAAAAAGAAGCACTGCTCTATAACTAAGTTTTAATTATGGAGCAGCACTCCTTCATTATATTTATATATTATAATTTTACCTCCGTTTACATACTAATATTTTAATATGTTCCGTGTTTGTATATTAACACACTTTATTACATAAATCAATCATTAAAATTCCAGTCAATTGCATATTTAAAAAGTTGCAAGAAAAGCATCAATTTTCCAATCAGAAAGCAGGGAAAAATGTCTATGGAATATTTTTGGTATATTGTTGCCGCATTGGGAGCCGGCGTCGGCACCGGGCTGGCGGGGCTTTCGGCGGCGACAGTCATGGTGCCGATTTTTATTGTCCTATGCCCCTCTTTTGCGGGCGAGACCGGAGCTTATCATGCTACGGCGATTGCGCTGGCGTCCGATATTCTGGGGTCTGCCGTCACAACCAGCATCTATATCCGTCATAAAAATATTGATTTGAAACGAGGCTGGATTATGCTTACCTGCATTGTCGGCATGTGCATTGCAGGCAGTTTCGCAGCATGGTCTGCGGGAAATGTTGTCTTGGGAAGTTTTTCTCTGTTTCTGACATTTTTTATCGGTATCCGGTTTTTAATCAAGCCCGATACCGAGCGGAAAGAAACGATTGCCAAAGGCAAGAGCCTTGATTGGAAAGGGATTCTTATTTCTCTATTTTTCGGATTAACGATTGGTTTTGGGACAGGTTTTGTAGGCTCTGGTGGCGGAATGATGATGTTAGTGGTATTCACTGCCTTTTTGGGAATGGACAGGAAGCCCGCTGTCGGGACGAGCACCTTTATTATGACCTTCACGGCGCTGATTGCATCTATCAGCCATATGATGATAGACCCGACGATTGCGCTGGAACGCTGGGACGTATTATTGCTTTGTATTGTGATAGCTACCACGGCATCGATTGTTTCTGCCCAATTTGCCAATAAAGTGAAGAATCGTACCGTCGGTATAGTAACGGGTGTTATTTTAACAATACTTGGCGCAGCTATGCTGATTCTGAATTATCGAGAGCAGCTTTTGGGCTGTATCCTTTATTTTTATCGCTGATTTGAGTTTCGCTTTATTTATCGGTGCCATCTTTCAACCAATGGGCTTAACTTAAATGCGGATAGGAAAAATTCTGATAGGTAAAAAACGGCTCCAAGGCACACCCTCAGAGCCGTTTCATCTTACAAATAAGAAATTGCTCGACAATATAAGATAATCGCGAAGCCTATTTTCTTGTTTTACTTAATAATTCTCTGCATGAACCTCGAAATAACTCTGCGGATGGTTGCAGGTCGGGCAGACTTCGGGAGCCTTCGTGCCTACGACAATATGTCCGCAGTTGCGGCATTCCCATACTTTTACTTCGCTTTTTTCAAATACGGCTGCGGTTTCGATGTTCTTTAACAGGGCGCGGTAACGTTCTTCATGGTGTTTTTCGATTTCACCCACAAGCCGGAATTTCGCTGCAAGCTCCGGAAAACCTTCTTCTTCCGCGGTTTTGGCAAAATTCTCATACATGTCTGTCCATTCAAAATTTTCACCGTCTGCTGCAGCGGCAAGATTTTCCGTGGTCTGACCGATTCCGTTTAACTCTTTCAACCACATTTTTGCATGTTCTTTCTCATTATCTGCGGTCTTTAAGAACAGACTGGAAATCTGCTCGTAACCTTCTTTTTTGGCTACGGAAGCGAAGTAGGTATATTTATTTCTCGCCTGTGATTCACCGGCAAACGCCGCTTCCAGATTTTTCTCTGTCTGTGTTCCTGCATACTTTGTTGTCTTCATGCTTTGTCCTCCGTTATTCTCATGATAGTAAACGACACATTTGTCAACGGCGTGATATGTTGAGATAAGCCGCTTTCTTGTGTCTGGAATAATTCTAATTATAATACGGGACAGTGTTGGTGTGCAATGTAATTTTCTGTTTTTTATTTAATAGGAAAGTTTATCTTTTAAGCAGTAGTTATATTCTCAGCAGTAATGCATTTTTTTAACTTATAGATATACAGTAAATCGTATATCGAACAGAAGATACCGAGGATGATAATGAGCGGCTGGAAACTGCTGGTTCCATAATTCATACAGACAATGCCAAGGGGCGCTAATGTTCCAATCCATTTAGCAACAGCAAGCAGCATGGATTGTCCTCTGGATGACTTTCTTTTCTTTAGCATAGCAATAAATAACACGGACATAATCAGGTTTTGGATATAGGCGGAATATTGCATTGCACTTACTCTGCCAAAATCTAAAATAAATCCCCATTGTACGGCAAAACTCATAATGATAGCTAAGATGCTCCATGAAATAAAGCTTTTTGAATCGGTTCCGTCAAATTCATCTTTTCCATAACGGAAATATGTGTACATAATTACGATGTCAACAAGACACCATGCCGCATTGACATAGGTCTGGACACTGAAATCCCCATTAGCAAATCCATAGATGCTGTGGATACTTTCCCATGCAAGATTGAGACTTAATGCAAACAGTGGCATGGCATATGTTTTTTGTTTGAAACCAAGCCTGACGCATTCTTCATAAACAATAATCCAGCAGATTCCACTGAGTAATGTAAAAAATATTTCCATGATGCACACTCCTTTCAAGAAACTTTTTTTGACTCCTTATACAATAAGAAAATATAAATTAAATCAAAAACAGAACAGAAGATTCCAGCGGTAAGGACAACTGCGTTAAATGTGATTACACCCATAAGAATCGTTGGCGCCAGTGTCCCGATCCATTTTGCAACTGCCAGTAATATTGACTGTCCTTCCATATTTTCGCGCTTTATGTAGAGCGCAAGGAATAAAACAGACATGAGCAGATTCTGTAGGAAAGCAGAATATTGTGCAGCCATGACAAATCCAAATTCCTTAATAAATACAAGCTGCAAAGCCGCGCTGCAGATTAGCACTAAAATATTCCACGGAATGAAGTATTTTTCGCTAATCTTATCAGACCATTCTTTCGTTCCGTATTTAAAATATGTATAAAGAATGATACAGTCGAGGCATACCCAGAAGACATTTACGACAACCTGAGCTACCAACATACCTTCAAGCTTTCCGTGAGCGCCAAGAAAAATATCAGAGTATGTGTAGATGGCTTCCCATGTGATATTAAGCGCCAGCGCCCAAAAGGGCATTGCATAAGTTTTTTGTCTGATTCCAAGACGAATACATTCTTCATAGACAATAATCCATCCGATTCCGGATAATAATGTTAAAAATAATTCCATATAATGTAAACTCCTTTCCTTGACATGTGTCAGCTTTTAAGTGTAGTATAAGGAAAAGGATGACATGTGTCAATGTTATTGGAACAAGTCATACAGATGTGAAAATGTGTCAATGTTTATTGTTAGGGAGAAAAATTATGTACTGTGGAACGAATCCATCCGCACTCAAATCACGAGAGTGGATAAGAAATGCACTGCTTGAATTGCTTAAAGAAAGGAAATATGCACAGATAACGATAAAGGATATCTGTAAGAAAGCTGACCTATCCAGACAAACCTTTTATCAGATATATGTTTCAAAAGATGAGGTGATGGAATATCACTTTAAGGAACTGTTCTTGGAATTTAAGGAACAGTGCGGTAATTTCTATGGAATAACAATCAAGGATATTGCGCGTACCTTTTTTGAATTTTTTTATCATCATAGGGTTCTGGTGCAAGAACTGTTTGATAATAATCTGTCTTACTTTTTGGAAAAACAGTTTGAACTTTTTTTGCCGCAGATAGATTTGTTTCGTGAACTAAGTGCAGTGGAACCGTATCCGGAATATTCTGTAGCATATGTTGCAGGTGCGCTAACCCAGGTTTTAATTCATTGGTTCCAGTCAGGCTTTGATTTGTCTGTAGAAGAAATGGGAACAGTAACTGAGGGTATCATAACAGGAAAAAACATAGGGAATGGGATTGTGGCTGCAAGACGCCCATGAAAGTTACAGTAAATCAAAAATATCTATCTGCCCATTTTTCCAGGATTTTTGTTCCGCTTGTTTTATCACATCATTTTCGGATACTTTCCCGATTAACAGTGGGGAGGATTTGTGGTGTAATTTTCGATTTTTTACAACACTATCTAAGTCATAATTGGCATAGCAGTACAGGCAGCCGTGGGCGCAGGTATTGTATGCGCCGATATCCGCGCCCAGCAGACAGGCGCATTCTTTCCGCGCCGCTTTCTTTTGCGGAACGTCCAGCTTCCAACCTAAAGCCTTTTCCAACACGGTTTTGGACATGCAGCCGTCCGCGTCCACGTTATCCCGGACAAGGGAGGAATTTTCGCAGCATAAATGAATCTGCAGCCCACATTCACCGGCGGTTTTGGAAAAAGCGGCGACTAACGTTTCCTGCTCTTTCTTCGTGACACTGCGGACGCCCTGAAAATTCCGTTTCGTTTTTTCATATAAATCTATAAAACTGATAACGCATTGTTCCGTATATCCGGCAAGCAGTTCTGCCATCCGGTGAAATTGTCCGATATGGTAATCGACGGAGTATTTGTCCGTAATCAAAATAGGGTCGTAGCGCCAGCTCACCCGATGTTTCCCGATGAGGGAAGAAAGCTGTTTAAAAGCGGCAAGAACCTGCTCTTTGGGCGGTACATAGGGTTCGATATCTTTGCCATAAGGGGTGATTGTCACAAACCAGAACGTGTCGAATGCGGACAATAAGGAAATCCTATCCAGCATGGGGGAAGGATTTTTCGTGCAGAATACCATAACGTCTATGACTTCGGGGGTCAGCAGATATTTGCTAATCTGTGTCGGATAATAGGGGTTGCGGGTAAGCACATAGCCTTCTTTGATGCGGTTATAAAACCAGTCGCTGTAAAAAGCGGGAATGTCTGTCCGACTGCCTGTATTTAGTATCATTTTATCACACGCCTTTTTTGTTGGGATTTTTTATTGGTAGCGTTATATTTTTCTTTTAGGGGTATGGGGCTTATTTTATGATACTATAAATTGGTGGGGTTGTCAGCTTATATTAGGGGGATTGGTGGATAAATTTAGGTTGAGACGGCAGGGCAGACATGAATCCCGCGAAGGCGCGCTCTCGCTCCGTGAAAAACGCAGCGGTACTAAGCGCAAAAGCCGTGGGGCGGCTTTTTTGCTAAGTGCCGGCGTTTTTCAAGGACCTTCGCGGGATTCATGTCTGCCCTGCCGGTTCGAGGATAACGAAGAATAGAAGATTGATTTCTGTGCTTGATATGCAGGGGAAGTTGAATAAACATTCTGAATGCAGTACAATGGAAGAAAAATATCATTTTTCACACATGTTTACATGTGTTACATAACAATTTGTGCGACATCGTAGATGTCTTGGGCGCATAAATTCGCAGGCTGAGAAAGGAGCATGGTTATTGAAATGAACCAGATAATCGAGGCATTACATATGAGAAAATCAGTTCGTGTGTATACGGAAGAGGAAATATCGGAAGAGGATAAGAAGAGTATTTTATATGCGGCGTTGCAGGCGCCTTCGGCGGGGTGTCAGTTGTTGTATACGATTCTTGACATAACGGATCAGGGGAAAAAGGAAAGGCTTGCCGAGCTTTGCGATAGTCAGCATTTTATGGCAAAAGCGAAAATGATGCTGGTATTCTGCGCGGATTGTAGGAAGTGGCTTTCTTTTTATAAGGAAGCGGGATTGACGCCCCGGCAGCCGGGAACGGGGGATTTGCTGCTGGCGGTGGAAGATGCAATGATTGCGGCGCAGAATGCAGTGATTGCGGCGGAAAGTCTGGGAATTGGATCCTGTTATATCGGTGACGTCATGGAAAATGCAGAGGAAATGAAAGCGCTTTTACAACTTCCCAAGTACGTCTATCCCGCATGTCTGCTCGTTTTCGGATATCCGAACAAGCAGCAGAAGGAGCGTAGGAAGCCGGAGCGTTTTCCGCTTGCGGATATGGTCTGTGAAAATAGTTATCGGGATAGGGACAGCCAGGAAATCCGCGCGATGTTTTCAGGAAAAATCGGGGAACAGAACTTTGAAACATGGATGGCGGCTTTTTGGAAAAGAAAGTATGAATCAGAATTTTCCAAAGAAATGAACCGGTCGATGGACGTGTATCTGAAGGATTTCCAAGGTTAGAATGAAAATTAGGATGAAGCGGTGGAATGAGAGAAAGGCATGGTTATTAAAATGTGAAATATTTCACTTATTCGGGTCCATTTTTCTGCAGATGGATATTAATATACTCCATATATGGCTTTTTCTTCACGCCTTCCGGGTGCGCCAGATACCATGCAAGGGATTCTTTTAAGCCTTCCCCAAGGGGCGTGAGGGCGGGCATTAGTTTCGTCTGTTCGCGCACATCAAGATGATAGGCATAGTTGTAAAAACTAAAATAATTCCGCTGTTCGATATCCGTGGGTACATGCACAAATTCTGCACGTTTTCCTGCCGCTTCATAGCACAAAGTAACCCAGTCCAGAATCGAAACGGATTCTGGATTGCCGACATTAAAAATATGGCGTCCGGGTTTGCGGGATAACAGGATATCCATGAACCGGCATAAATCATGGACATGGAAAAACTGCAGATTCATCAGTCCTTCACCGGGCAGATAAAATTTTCTATCCTGCAGGGCGTAGTCGAAGACGAAAGCTTCCCGATAAAGATTGTTCATAGGACCATAAAGATACGGCGGGCGGAGAATGTAAGCGTCCGGGCATCTGTCTAACAGCGCCCGTTCGGCAGCCAGTTTGTCCATGCCATATCCGCCCCAGAATTTATTTGCGCCAGTGGGCGTTTTCTCGGTAAAAGGCTGGGGACAGTCTTCCGGATATACCGCGCTGGAGCTGATGAGAATATAATCTTGAAAGCCGCCCAGCGCATCCAGCAATAAATTCACATCAGAGGCAGTGTAAGCGGTGACGTCAAGAATTACATCAAAATATTCACTGCGCAGTTTATCGCCCAGGTCGTGCCGGTCTGCCTTTAGAAAAGTAACTCCCGCCGGCTGTATCCCATGTCCCCGATTTAGGGTATAAACGTGATATTCTTTTTTTATATAATATTCCGCCACATAGCGGCTGACGAAAACCGTACCACCGGTTACAAGCATTTTTTTCATAGTTCGATTATACACCAAAAAGAGGAAAAATACAGGGAAAATAGAGAAAAATATTTGCTGAAAGAGGTTGACAGACCCAAATCCTTACTATATAATACAATTTGTGCTGTAATTGGCACGGTTGAATGCGTTGCCTGCCGGGGTGTGGCTCAGCTTGGCTAGAGCGCCTGGTTTGGGACCAGGAGGTCGCAGGTTCGAATCCTGTCACCCCGATTTGGGGATAAAAATATGCGGGTGTAGTTCAGTGGTAGAACACCAGCCTTCCAAGCTGGATATGTGGG
>JAMPHJ010000001.1:103468-136481 GCA_023663465.1 Muribaculaceae bacterium
AAGAGGAAAATGGCTCTGGGATGTGAATCCCGAAGCCACTTTGTCTACAGTCTGAGGTATGCCAGATGAACTGGCATACCTTTTTTATTCTAATAAAAACTCCTCATTCCCCTCTTGACTTTCATCCCTTCTACGCCTATAATTAGAACAACTGTTATAGAACGATAGTTCTAGAAAGGAGTCAAACCATATGCCACCGAGAGCCAAATTTACCAAAGAACAGATTATTGAAGCCGCTTTAGAAATTGTAAGGACAGAAAATTTTGAAAGCTTAACAGCAAGGGCGTTGGGGAAAAAACTGGGAAGCTCTGCGTGCCCTATTTTTACCGTATTCGAGAACATGGAAGAAGTGCAGCAGGCAACTCTTACGGCTGCCAGACATGTTTACAGGGAATATATCAAAAAAGGGCTGTCGGAAAATCCCGCTTTTAAGGGTGTCGGGACACAGTACATTCTTTTTGCAATCAACGAGCCGAAGTTATTTCAGATTCTTTTCATGAGCGAGCAGAGCGGGCTGCCCGATATCGACAATGTGCTGCCCATCATCGACGAAAGCTACGACGAAATCCTTGCTTCCATCACCACAGGATATGGCATGGAAAAGGAAAAGGCGGAAAGATTGTACAAACATTTATGGATTTACACACATGGCATCGCTTCCTTGTGCGCGACAAAAATGTGTCGCTTTACAGGGGACGAAATCAGTCAGATGATTAGTGAGGTATTTATCAGTCTGCTGATTAGAATAAGAGGATAGGTTGAAAATTAAAATTTTCAATCTAACGTGTAAAAAGGCAACGCAGGAAAAGAAAATCGCACGTTAAGAAAAGAGCAGGAAGGAGCATGGATATAAAAATGATTGAAGGAAAACAACTAAACAAATTTTACGGAAGCGGGGAAAGCCGATTCCAGGTATTGAAAAACATCAGCCTTAAAATCGACGACGGGGATTTTGCCGTCATTTTAGGGGCTTCCGGTTCGGGTAAATCTACTTTGCTAAATGTCATGTCGGGGTTGGAACGTCCCGAAAACGGTGAAGTCGTTTACGATGGGGAAGATATTTCCAGACTATCCGACGACCAATTGACGCAGTTTCGCAAGAAAAATATCGGATTTATTTTTCAACAGTATTATTTACTGCCCAATATGAATGTCACAAAAAATGTGAAAATGGGCGCTGATTTAGCCGCAAATAAGGACTATGAAGCCGTGATTGAAGCAGTCGGACTCAAAGAGAAGCTTAAAAAATATCCGGGCGAGCTTTCGGGCGGCGAACAGCAGCGGGTATCCGTGGCAAGGGCGCTGGCGAAAAAGCCAAAAGTCCTGTTTCTTGACGAACCGACGGGTGCATTGGACGAACAGACCGGCAGACAGGTGCTTGACTATATCTGCAAATTGCAGAAACAGCAGAATTTCACAATCGTCATGGTAACACACAACCTGAATATCGCGGAAATGGCGAAAACCGTCATAAAAATGAACAGTGGGAAAATTTTGGAAATCTATAAAAATGAAACCCGGAAAAACGCTTATGAGATTGGATGGTGAAGAGACATCGTAGATGTCTTGGGCACATAAATTCGCACGTTGAGAAAGGAGCATAATTATAAAGATGATTATCGGAATCAAAGATTTAGCAAAACTTTTTTCAATCACAATCGTAACCTGCTGCGCGGTCTTCGTCTGCACTTTGTTTTTGAATTATAACATCGACGTTGTCGGAATAAAAGAGGAAATCACGACGCCCCAGGGCATTGTCATGTACGATGCGCTGGTGGCAACCGGCAAAGTCGTCGCCAGCGTATCGGGCGGCTGTTTAGTCGTCACCACGATAATCCTGCTGATTTTCTATGTGAAAAATTACATCGACAGCCACGGAAAAGAACTGGGCATCCTGAAGGCATTGGGCTATTCCAGACTGCGTGTGGCAAAACACTTCTGGGTGTTCGGTATCAGCGTCCTTCTCGGTTCGGTTTTAGGATATGGCGGCGCCCTCGGATATATGCCGACTTTCTATAAGGTACAGAATAACAAGGACTTTTTCCCAGAACTGCTGCCACAGTTTCATCCGGGGCTCGCTTTTTCCCTAATCATTATCCCGACCGCGTGTTTTTCGCTGCTGGCGGTATCCTATGCCTTTTTTAAGATGAAAAATCCTGTAATCGGTCTACTGAAAGAAATCCAAAATAGCAAAGTAAAAATAGGCAAAAAAGAAACGAACGATTTACCTTTTCTGACAGATTTAAAGAAAAACACATTAAGAAGCCGGAAAATTCTCATATTCTTCGTTGCTTTTTCAGCCTTTTGTTTTTCGGCAATGACGCAGATGTCCATGTCGATGAAAGATTTATCGAGCGAGTCCTTTTCCTGGATGATGCTTTCTATCGGGCTCATCCTGGCATTTATGACGCTTCTGATGTCCCTTACAAACGTAGTCAAAGCCAACACGAAAACCATCGCCATGATGAAAGTCTTTGGATATTCCGAGAAAGAATGCAGTAGCTCCCTTCTAGGCTGCTATCGCCCCATTTCTTATATCGGTTTTGCAATTGGAACACTTTACCAATATGTTCTGCTCAAAATCGTGGTAAACATTGTTTTTGCAAATATGGAAGGTATGCCCGAATACCATTTCAATTTTCAATCGCTGGCGATTTCCTTCGTGGCATTCCTTATTACCTATGAATTGATTATCCACTGCTACGCTAAGAAAATAGGCGGACAGCCTGTAAAAAGTATTATGCTGGAGTAACCCTAATATTCTCTCTGCTTAAAAATACGAACAGTCAGCAGATAGGATAAGAAAAACGCCAGTAAAGAACTGACAAATAAAACTGCCGTCCCAAGTAAGATCGTCGCCATGCCCGGCTCTAGCAGCTCGTTTAGCACACTGACAATCGTCCAGTCGATACCGAACGCACAGAGCAGGGCAATTACCAAAAATACCTCTCCTCTCTCTTCGCCGCCCAGATAAAACAGCGGGAAAAAGAACGCTCCCATAAAAAGGCTGATACTGATTCCCACGGCAAGCATCGAAAGCGCATCAACAGGCTTATCGAAAGGGCATCCATGCAGAAGCCACGACAAAAGCATTTCCACACTGACGAAAAAAGTACCCACAAGAAGCCAGATAATCTGGTTCAGGAACAGGCTTTTTACAATATCCGCCCGCCGCACCGGCAGAGTCAGCTTATATTTTCCCCATTTGGAAACAAACTCATTTCTGGCGACGAATAACGCATTACCCGAAAATCCGATTATCCCGCTCAGCACAAATCCTATCTGCAGGGGCTGGCTGATAACCGCAACGACAAACAATCCCCATAAGAACATAAAAACAGAAAACACCTTTGCGCTTGCACACGCCGCATAAAAATTATTTTTTAGAAGCCCTTTCATCTGCGTTCCCCCTTCGCTAATAACAACAGCATTTCGTCAATCGATGCATGGTCTACCACTGCGCCTTTGTATTTTTGCTCCGCTTTTTTTCCATCGGACACCAACACATCAATCTGATAATCCCGCTTCCGCCAAGCCAGCATATCGTCCGGCTTCAGCGCCAGAAATTGTTCTTCCCTACAGCGCATAATGCCATAACGATATGCCAAATCATTCTTGGATACAGTCATCATCAGCTTCCCCTGATGGATAAACGTAATATAATCCGCCACTTTTTCCAAATCATTTGTAATATGGGAAGATAAAAGGATGGAATGGTCTTCTTCCTGTACAAATTCCAGAAAAACATCCAGCATTTCGTCACGCATCACCGGATCTAAGCCACTAGTCGCTTCATCCAAAATCAATAGCTGGGGATGGTGCGACAATGCCGCCGCAATCGCCAGTTTCATCGTCATTCCTCTGGAATAATGTTTTATCTTCTGACTGGCAGGCAGCTGAAAATTCTCTAAATATTTTTGAAACAGGGGCGCATCCCACCCCGTATAAAGCCCCGCCATGATTTTTGAGACCGTCTGCGCCGTCCAATACGCGGGAAAATTATCCCCGTCATAGACCACACCGATTTTCTCTCTTACATCCGTATCCTTATCCAGCATCTCCTGCCCAAACAGTTTGACAGTGCCGCCATCCTTTATAATCGTATTCAGAATACAGCCAATAGTCGTTGTCTTACCTGCTCCGTTTTCCCCCACAAAGCCCATAATCGCCCCATACGGTAAAGAAAAAGATACTTTATCCAAGGTAAAATTTGATTTCGGAAACGTCTTGGAAATCTGTTGCAGCTCTAGAATATTGTCCATTGGAATCCTCCTTTTGCTCAAAAATTTATTGCTCACTCCCAAACTCCTACAAGAAAATCGCTTACGCGTTGTCGAGGAATTTCCTAATTAAGTCAAAAAAACATTAAGCCTATTTTGCCTAATCCCCTTGATAGAATAAAGCTAACAACTCCGTCAGTTTTTCCAGGGAAATATTATTCACTCTTCCTATCTCGGCAGCAGCCTGCAAATGCTCTTCCGCGATACGCTGCTGTTCTTCCTGATAAAACTCCTTATTCCTTGCCGCCACAAAACTTCCCCTGCCAACCGTAGTGTCGATAAATCCGTCCCTCTGCAAATCTTCATAAGCCTTTTGCACCGTAATAACACTGACATGGATTGATTTTGCCAACGCCCGCATAGAAGGAATCGCATCGCCCGCCTGCAGCTCCCCACTCATTATCATCGCCTTAATCTGCGATGTAATCTGCTCATAAATCGGTTTATTAGCATTATTACTAATAATGATTTCCACTATAACCATGCCTCTTTCTTTCAATCTACATCATTTGTACGCGAGCACAAACCGCCCTTATTAATTGTACTTAATGTACAAGTACATTATATCACATTTGCTGCTATAGTCAATTCTTTTTTCCCACTACTGCGAAAATCTATCTCCAATCACTCCATACCGTCAAAAAAGGCAGGGCAGCCAGAAATCCCGCGAAGGTCCTTGAAAAACGCCGGCACTTGGTGAAAAAGCCGTCCCGCGGCTTTTGAACCTAGTATCGCTGCGTTTTTCACGGAGCGCAAGCGTGCCTTCGCGGGATTTCTGGCTGCCCTGCCCCTTCTCAACCTATAAACTTTTCTCTTCTTTCGTCCTACTCCCCACTTTATAATTTCTTCATTTTTTCTTTATATTTCCATAATTGACTATTTGTTCTATATATTATATAACAAATATAAACAAAGGAACAACCCTATTCCTTTAAATAGTATCATCATTTACAGAAAAGAAAGAAACATTTCTTTCATTTTCGGTAACAATAAAACAAGAAAACAAAAAATCGCTCCGCGATTAAAATGAAAAAGGAGGAATTACTATGTTAAGACCAGCATTATTTGACAACCGAGGTTATAAACCCGCATTTTTTGAGGATTCTTTTGATAAGCTAATGGATGACGCGTTCCGCGATTTCTGGGGGAACAATGAACTTGGACGCCATGACGCGTTTAAGACAGACGTCATCGACCAGGGAAACAGCTACCTGCTGCAGGCGGAACTGCCGGGCTTTCGGAAAGAAGATATCAACATCGATTTGAAAAACGATTTGTTGACCATTTCCGCTTCCCATAATGAGGAAAAAGACGAAGACACCAACAACAAGTATATCCGCAGGGAAAGATATTACAGCTCCTACTCCAGAAGCTTCCGGGTTAACAACATAGAAGCAGGCGACATTGACGCTTCGTACAATAACGGTATTCTGGAAGTAACCTTCCCCAAGAAAGATGCAGAGACGAAAGAAGCTGTTCAGAGGATTGAGATTAAATAGTAAATCGTGTAATCTCAATTTAGAAATGTTTCACATGCTCAAACCGCCGCAGGCAGGACTTGAATCCCACCTGCGGCGATTTTTTTATAATACCAGACCTTTCTCTTCCGGGCATCCTATCATGATATTCAGACATTGTATTGCTGCACCGGAAGCGCCTTTCCCAAGGTTATCGAACTGCGCCGAAAGCAGCACCCTCTCATCGTTTCCTGTGATATAAATTTTTAATCCGTCCCAGCCGCTTAACGTATTGCCGGCGAGCATACCATCATATAATGCATCGCCCCCATCTTCCGCCACCTGAATGAATTTTTCCTCTTTATAAAATTCTACAAAATACTCTTTTATTTCTTCTAAATGCTTATGACTTTTAAAATATTCCGTATACAAAGGAACAGACACAACCATACCGCTATAATAGTCCGCTATAATCGGCGAAAACAGTGGCTCTCTGGAAAGCCCCGTAATCATCTTCATTTCTTTTAAATGCTTATGCTGCTGCGTCAAGGCATACTCTCTGGGCGCATCCAGCTCCTTATTCCTATCTGCCGCCTCATATTCCGCAATCTTCTTTTTTCCGCCGCCGCTATAGCCTGTCAGGGAAAAAGACGTTACGGGATAATCCGCCAAAAGTACGCCCCCGGCAATCAGTGGATAAACAAGCGAAATAAATCCTGTCGCATGACATCCCGGCACCGCCACCCGGTTTCCAGTTCTTACCGCCGCCCTATGCGCCGCGGACAATTCTGGAAACCCATATGCCCATCCTTTTTCTGTACGATGTGCTGTGGAAGTATCGATAATCCTTACTTTCTCATTCTCTATAAGACTTACTGCTTCTCTTGCCGCTGCATCCGGAAGGCATAAGAATGTAATATCCGATTCATTTATCAGCCTTTTTCTTTCCGCCGTATCTTTCCGAAGCTCACTGGCAATGGAAAGCAGCTCGATATCATCTCTTCCTTCAAAACGCTCATATATCCTCAATCCAGTGGTTCCTTCGCTGCCGTCGATAAAAACCTTTGTTTTCATACTAATAACCATGCCTTTCCTCAATCTAATTAACTATGCACAACCATTATCTGATAGTCGCTGACACTATCTGGCATTACTGACGTTCATTGCATTAAAAATTTTTTCCGCATCATAATCGGGGGAAAAAGTTTCCGCCACCTGACAGATTCTCTCTATTATAGAGACCTCTTCCTCCAATTCCTCCGCTATCTGTGGCGCCGGTCTTCCTTTTATCAGCTTCTTACAAACCATTTTAATTAAACGCAATTCTTCACCTTCTGCTAAACCTTCTGTTCTACCTTCTGCTAAACCTTGTTTTCTTCCTTCTTTCAAGCCTTCTTTTCTTCCTCTTTCCAAACCTTCCGCTCTTCCTTCTTCCGCTGCTATTTTTCTGGCTGCCGGCAAATCGATATTCTTAAAATGCTCAAATAATTCTCCCATTTTTCTCTCCTTTACCTGTTCCGTAAATTCTGCGACTTCGTCCTCGGAAATTTCCAGATGCCGCAACATAGTTGCCACTACCCTTTCTACAATGCCAAGCAGCTCGTCTGTAGACTGCGTAGATAAATCTTCCAGATAGTCTTTGGGCAAATTCAATTTCCGAAACTCTTCTGCACTCTGCATCCGATTAATCAGCATGACAAGAGATAGCTCATCTTTCTTTTCAATGAGTTCTTTCACGCTATATTGGTTCAACTGGATTGGTTTGTAATAAAATTTCGGCGTGAACGGCTCAAATGCCCTGTCAAACAATATTCTGTCCTTAAAATTACGGGCTGCCGTCCATCTCTCTGCGCCTTCATAATATACAATTGGAAGAATCGGCGGATACCGGAAATCTTTCGTCTTGCTGATTCCCTTGTGTTCCCTTTCCATTTCTTTCTCATAATCCTCCCAGATATAAACCATGTACCGGAGCAACTGCATACTTACATTGTAATCTACTTTTGTCTTATGTTCAATAAGAGATATGAAAAATAATGTATTTTTTTCGGATATTTTTACACGTTTTACCGTATCAGAGTTGCGTTCTTCCGTAAACATCGGAACATACCGCTCCGAAACGTCCTCGATATCTTCCGCTCTCACATTTTTTAAAAGTGGTATGTCCATATAGTTCCTTAAAAACTGTGAACACAATTCGGCGTTTCCAAAAATAATTTTACTGCTGCTGTCGTGTGGTTTACTGTTTGCAATCTGTTGTTTCATGCGCTTCCTCCCTTTTTCTGTAATGACAGATACGAGGAAGCCGTAAGATATCCCTAGTACAGTTTCCTAATCTGTCTTTGGTTATTGATGGATTTTCAAATCGTATCAGAAAATACGATTGCCATTCCCGACGGAATGTAAGATTGACACAATAATTTCTGTGTGATAGATTCCATTATATAGAATACATAGAGTTTTTGCAAGTATATATGTCGAAAAAACACGGAAAGCAATTTTCAGTCAGCATGTAGATATTAGAGGCGGCAGGGCAGATAGAAATCCCGTGAAGGCACGCTCTCGCTCCGTGAAAAACGCAGCGGTACTAAGTTCAAAAGCCGCGTTGCGCCTTTTTCACTAAGTGCCGGCGTTTTTCAAGGACCTTCGCGGGATTTCTATCTACTCTGCCTATTTAACATTAACGAGCTGATTGAAAATTGATTTCCGTGTCGAAAAAAATAGGATAAAATAACAAAACTTTCATGATAAAATTGATATTATTTACAAAGCGAAAAGAGTCTGCAAATGCGTACACACCGCAAGTTGCAGACTCTTAGATAAGTATAAATTTTAAAACCGAACCTTAAAATACTAACGCTTAAACACAGATTTCAAATATTAGACATAGCAGAATTTTCCTCTATTTCTCGGCAAATCCCCTGGATGACCAGCTTCCGCATGATTTCCCTTTCGCCGTTCTGATGGAAAACGCCTTCGTTTAATAACATGCTAAAACAAAATATTTTAGAATATACGCTAATCACAAGATACTTTATTATTTCCTCGGAAGGCGCTTCTTTTTCCGAAAACTCATCCCGCAGCAGCCGTCCGGCGATATCTATCCCCATGATTTCCCCGGAAGCGGCCTTTTGTTCAAATAATTCCCGCACACGCTTTCCCATCGCGGAATTACCGGACAGCAGAATCATCCTAAGGATACAAGTTGTCCTCGCAAGCTGCTCTTCCATTGTTAGGAGCAGATAATTGAATTTATCATATAAACTCTTTTCTTTACGGATCCCTTCATACACCTGCTCGCAGAATTTTTCTCCGTTGTAAAAAAGGGCTTTTGCAATCATTTCCTCTTTATCAGAAAAATACTCATAAGCCGTACCTTTCCCGATACCCGCTTTCTTCGTAATATCCGCCACGGTAATACTGTTTAAATCGGCTCCTTCTTCATATAATTCGAGCACCGCCCGATAAATCGCCATTTCTTTTGGTAAATGCCCGCTGTTTCTCATCATCCCCATCGTACTAACCCCCCCCATTCTTACTCAGCCGCCTTGTTTTTTTCCCGTATAAAAATATCATAAATACAAGGAATCACAATCAACGTCAGCAGGGTGCCGTAAATCAGTCCTCCGATTGTTACGACGGACATAGGCTTCGACATATCCGCGCCCATATCGTCACTGAACGCCATCGTACTGAGTGCAAGAATTGTGGTTAAAGCCGTCATCATAACCGGACGGATTCGGGTTCTGCCCGCGGTCAGAATTGCTTCTTTTTTCTCCATACCGCTTTCCCGTAACTGATTAATGTAATCTACCAATACGATACCGTTATTTACAATAATACCCGAAAGCATGACAAATCCAATCAGTGCGATAACGCTCACTTCGCTTCCGCTGATAAAAAGTCCGAGGAAACCGCCTGTAAACGCTAACGGAATCGTAAACATGATGATAAAAGGTGAAAGCAGTGACTGGAACTGCGCCACCATGATTAAGTACATGAAAATCAACGCCAAAACAAGCATCAGATAAACCTGCTCCATAGCATCTACTATCGTCTCATTTTCACCGCTCATCGTATAGCTGTAGCCGTTTGGCATCTCATAATCCTGTAATGCCCGCTCCACATCTTCCGAAACAAAACCTACATTATAGCCGTCCGCAACTGCCGCCGTAACGCCGATATACCGGGTCTGTTCGATTCTGTTCACGGATTTCGGCGCCTGTGTACTTTCAAAAGAGGCCATTTCGGAAAGCTTAATTTTTTCCTTGGTGCCGTCCTGGTTCGTTTTCTCAATTTCCAAATCCTTTAAAAGCTCTCTGGTCAGCTCCATATCTTTTGCATGTTTCACATATACGTCGTATTCCTGTATCTCTGTCTCTAAGGACGTAGCGCTGGTAGCGTCTGCCAGTTTCGCCTGGATCTGCTGATAAATCTGTGCAACGGTAATCCCATGTTCAATCGCTTTATCCCTGTCGATTACAATACGCAGCTCCCCGGTGGATTCCTCAAGCCCATCGGATACATCTGCAGTTCCTTCCACGGTTTCTATAATAGCGGCGATATCTTTGGCAATGCTTTGCAGCGTATCCAGCTCCCGTCCTTTTACCTGTACGGTAATGCCGCTTCTGCCAAGCGCGCTCATGTCCATCGTTGACGTTTCAATCGCTGCCTCCGCCTGGTTTTCATCGAGAATATCCGCGATATTTTCCTCGATTTCCAAGGCAATTACCTGATTATCTTTTTTCTTATTCTCATTTAGAGATACATAGATAGACGTCTCATTGGTAGATGCATTACCGCCACCGGTAAGCATACTCATGGAAGACGAGCTTGCCATAGCGCCCACATCTACGATATCTTCCATTTCCATCAGCCTTGCCACGACTTCATCCGTTACTTCCGCTGTTTCCGTCAACGGCGTATCCTTCGGAAGACTCAACGTCATAGTAATCTGCGTGCTATCCATATCTGGCATAAAGGCAATTCCTTTTGAAAAAGCTGCTGCCGCGCTTATGATAAGCAGCACAAGTACCAGAATCAGAACCACCGGTTTCCACTTCAACGCTAATGCCAGTGTTTTCTCATAAACCTTCATCAGACCGCCAAAAAATTTCCCTTCTTTCTGCAGTTTTGCCTTCGACATGGTGCCAGACGCCATCGCCGGTACAACCGTCATTGCCACAAACAGACTGGCAAACAAAGAATAGGCAATGGTAAGTCCCATATCCACAAAAAGCTGCCTCGTAATCCCTTCTGTAAAGACAATCGGAAGGAACACGCAGACCGTCGTCAACGTAGACGCCATAATCGCGCCCGCTACTTCCCTTGCGCCTTCTATCGCCGCTTCTTTCGCCGAATAACCCTCATTCCGCAGCCTGAAAATATTTTCAATGACGACGATGGAGTTATCCACCAGCATACCGACGCCCAGCGCAAGTCCCGACAGTGAAATGACATTCAACGTAATACCGCTGAAATACATACAGACAATCGCCGCAATCAGACTAATCGGAATCGAACATGCAACTACCGCCGTCGGGCGCCAGTCTTTCAGGAAAATTATTAAAATCAAAATAGCAAGAATTGCGCCGAACAATACGTTATTGATAATGGAATCCATGACAAGGTCGATATAGATTCCCTGGTCCATCAGCGTTATTAAAATAAGATTTTCATTTTCCGCCTTCAATTCCTCGAACTTCTCAAGAATCCTGTCAGAAACATCGCCCGTCGAATATCCAGTCTGCTTCTGCATGGTAATCATAATACCAGGCTCGCCGTTTACATTGGCATAAATATCTGCGGAGTTATCCGTCATGAACACGTCCGCCACATCTTCCAGCGTAATGATGTCCACACCGTCCATTTCAGGATTTAAGAGCGGCATTTTTTTCAGCTTCTCGATATCCTTGGGTTTATCGCCCACCCTGACCAGATAATCGATGCCCTCTTCTGTCACATATCCTGCCGGCATGGAAAAATTTTGCGCCGCCAACAAAGATTTTACGGTATCTACTGTAAGAATCCCATTCATGTCCGCCTGTTCGTAGGCGTTTTCTCTTGCTTCTTCCAGCTCTTCTTCCCCGTCCAGTATCTGCTGCAAAGCATCTTTTAACTGCTCCGCTGTGTCATTGAGCTGCTCCTCGCCTTCTTTAATCTGATCCCAGCCGGACTGAATCTGCTCTAAACCGCTTTCCAACTGCTCTTCACCCGCTTCGAGCTGTTTTTCGCTTGCTTCCAACTGGGTTTCCGCTGTCGTAAGCTGTAATTCACCAAGACTTATCGCCGTCTGCGCATTGGCAAACTCGATTGCCGCCGTCAGATTCCCTTTGTAAAGCTCTGTCAGCGCGCTATCCAATTTCGTGATGTTGCCTTCGATTTCTACAAGCTGTTTTTCATATTCTGGAATTGCAAGAAGGCTGGGCGCTAATTGCTCTAGAGATTGCTCTAAGCCCGCTTTCGTTTCGATCGCTTTCTGCTTTGCCATCTCCAACAATGCAGTAAGCTCCGCTGGCTGCATAGCCCCGACGATGCTGACGTCCAGATTCAGAATAGACGCAATCACGCTGTTTCTCTCACTTTCCGGAATCTGGTCAAGATTGTCAATCGTCGTAATCAGCTCGTCGCATTGTTCTATTCCGCTTTTAAGCCCCTCTTCCTGCGCTTTCAAAGTCGCTATTTCCGCAGTCAGATGCATTTTCATGGCTTCCAGATCCGCTTTCGCCGTTAAAATCTTCGTCTCGGCTTCTGCAAGCTGCTGCGCTGTTTCGCTTTTTTTACTGGCAAGCTCATTCTTACCATCCTCTAATTTTGTCTTATTTTCTGCGATTTCCGCCTTTCCATCGGCAAGTTTCTTTTTATTATCTTCAAGCTCTGTCCTGCTGTCTTCCAGCTCTTTCTGGCTATCGGTAAGTTCTTGCTTGGTCTCCTCTAACTCTCCTCTGGCGTCGGCAAGCTCCGCCTGTCCATCGTAAATTTCCTGTTTGCCGTCGGCAAGCTCCTGCTCGGCATCTTTCATTTCCTCATCAATATAACCGAACACTTTTTCATTGATGGCATCAATTTTTTCCTGCCGGATAATGACCTGGACGCTCTCTTCCAGCAGCCCTGTTGCACTCGCCGATGCAACGCCTTCGATACTTTCCAGCTCTGGAATCACGATATTCTGTGTCATCTCCGTTACTTCGGCGTCCGTCATGCCCATACCGCCGACAGCAGCAATCATAATTGGCAGCATATCCGGGTTTAATTTCATGATAATAGGGCTTCCTACGGCATCGTCCCAATAACTTTTAATCTGATCCAGATTCTCCCGGATTTCCAAAGAAATTCCGTTCATATCCGCAGACTGTGAAAATTCCAGAATAACCATAGAGTAATTCTCACTGGAAACGGAACTGATTCCTTCTATATTGCTGACCGTCGCCATCGACGCTTCCACCGGCTTCGTTACGACCATCTCTACCGTTTCCGGGCTCGCTCCCGGATAAGGCGTCATAACAATTACATAAGGCAGACTGATATTGGGCAGCAAATCAGTAGACATCTTTGTAAAGGAAACGACTCCCAAAACGATGACTAAGATAACCGCAACCAATACGGTATACGGCTTTTTTACACTGAATTTCCCTAACATATGTACACTTCCTTTTCTGGGTATTTATTTATCTTGCATATATTTACTTTCATTACCGTCCGACCAGTCGGTCAGTCGTGTTATCAGTATATTTTTAAAATGGGGATTTGTCAATTGGGATTTGGGATTTTTGTGAAAAATTTAGACCAACGGGGGATCCGTTGGTCTGGGATAATTTACATATTCCGATTCTATTACCTCTTCTTTTCCTCTTTATCCAGCACGCCAAGCACATCTTTTGCTACTGCTTCGGATTCGCTTGTCAGATTACCTTCCTCTGTGAGCACAGGTGTATCCAGCACAGCTTTGATAGTTGCTGCAATGGACGCTGCAGCCGCCACTGTCTGTTTCGCTTCCAGAGTAAAGGCAGAATAGTCTGTCCCTTCCTCCGCAATGACAGTTCTTAACTGATTCAGTAATGGCTGGAAATAAGCATCCAGTCTTGCCAGAATACTATAAAATAAATAAGTTCTTCTCTTAATTGCTATACATTGTTCTTCCGCTGCTTTTAACTGCTCGCAGATTTCTTCTGCCTTTGCTTCATTTGCATAAGCAGTATCCAGGTTCTTACTTGCCTTAGCTCCTGTCACAAGCCCCATAACAAGCAATGCAGGTCCTGCCACCAGCCCGCCTAAAACAGCCGTTCCTCCTGCTATTCCCCAACCTCCTGCTCCAAGAACACCCCCGCCTAAGAATGCTAATGTAGCATTTTCTGCTGCTATTCCACTAAGAGCGCTAATGGCTGTTCCTGTAGATGCCGTACCAAAAGTCGTCGCAGCGCTATATGCTCCAAAGGCTGCAAATGCACCGCCTGCAGCGCCCGCCATTGCGCCCCCTGTCAGTGAAGAGGCAAAGCTTTCCATTTCTTTTAAAGTATTAAACACATCATGGTCTATATGTAGATTATTTAACTCATCCAATCCAAGTGAATCCACAAATTCTACATTTTTTATCCATTCAAAAGAATCCAGAAATTTCCTCACACTTGAATTTAATACTGTAACTTTTTCCTCTCCTAGATACTCCAATGCTTCGCCGCACTGTCTCCGCGCTTTATCTAATTGTTTCGCCGCGTCCTCTACTTTTTCATTTGCACGCTCATTAATTCTTTTTGCCTGGGAATTATCCTGCGATGCTTTAATGGTTTTTCCCACTCCTGCAGCTGCTGTTACTGCCCCAATTCCCATAAATAAAAACGGTATTGGCATATTTCCACCTCCTAAATAAATATCATTTTCATCATCAAAGTTCATCATCATCAAAGAACTCATCTATGTTCCTACTATCTTTTCTACTGACTCCCGGTATGACCTTGCGCATATCTAATCCATACACGTCCTCTTTTACACTATTTAAAATTATCTCGCGCCTATTGGTATATTCTTCAATAATGCTCACTGTCTCGGATGATTTAATATCGAAATATTCTCTTTTGATTACAAATGGACCTTCTTTATCTAACATCTGTGCTATATTTCTATCAATATCCAATATCGCTTTCATGGCATTTTCCAATTCTAAGAAAAGCACCGCGTCTAATTCAAACTTTTCAATTACATACTGAATAATTTCACGCTCTTCGTCTGCATATGTTCCATCACTCATAACAATACTTAACATATTCCATAGAAATATATCGGAATTTATATAATCCATAAATATAAAAAGACTTAGCGTAATAAATCCCTCACTCTTTTCACGTTGAGTCTGATGTACCAAATCAATTCCTTCTTTAATAACTGCATAGCAATTTTCTTTACCTGTTATTTTATTTACCTGATTTTGGCATTCCTCAATGAGATCCTCTTTGTACTGGTCGAACAATGGGTCTGTTTCTTTGGCAATTTCCAAAAAAGTTTCCATTTCCTAGTCGCTAATTTCTCCGTCGGCGGCTATTAGGTAATAGTAAATCTGAATAGCTGCCCATTTTAGTAATTTTGTCATCCTGTTCCTCCTTAAAATCTAAATGCTGTATCTGATAACATGAGCTCGTCAAATTCTTCCTGGCTCCTAAACTGAACCTCCTTTCCCAGACATTCCTGAATACGCGCATTTCCACGAATAAAACCATTGACATCACATTCCATAATCGCCTTATCCATTTCCAGAAATCCCTGATTAAATGTCTGGATATGCTCTGTCATATATTCAGAAACCATGATATTCATTTCCTGCCTATACTGCCGAATTAAGGCAATTGCCTTTTCACACTCCTGCTCGATTCGGATTCTCTCTTCTCTTGCAAGTTCCGCCTCTTTTAACGCTGTCGCAATTTCTTGATAACAAGCCACTGCCGCCGCATATCCCAAGGTTGCGCCAGCTACGCCGCCGACCACGCCAAGCAATTTCGCCGTACTTTTCGACGCCGTTACTGCTGCACTCTCTGCAAAACTTGCACCCATAGCGGAAAACATGGCGGAACCAATCTCTCCAACTCCCTGCTCGCCTAATTCCTCTACGCACTTAGCGCCTGTTATATCACCGTCAAAATATCTACGAAATGTCCTGCCTACATTCATAGTCGTCGTGACAAGTCCCGCCGCCAGGTTCGATTTCGACAAGCCTTTGATATACTCATTTGATGAATTTTGCATTGCTCCTTTTATGACGCTTCCAGAAAAAGCTGTGGTATAACTTACCACCATCCCTGTTCCCGTATCCGCCACAACCGCAACCGCGGCTTCTTCGGGCGTTTTTTCACCTTTGAAACATGCAACGGTATTTCTTACAAGGGAAATTGCTCCCGATATCTTTACTCCTATTATGGATTGCTCTATTCCTGCGTCATGTGCAATTTTCATGGTATCTTTTGCAGTTGACCATTTAGCATAAAGCCTCGCTTCTACTGACTCGCCTTTTGTAAGTCCGCTTTTTCTTAGCTTTTTTTTAATATACTCGTACTTTTCTATTTGACTTAACTTTTGCTCTGCCACCTCACTTTTGCCAATATCCTTCGCATGTTCCGCCTGCGTTTTCAATTCCGCAATTTTTTCATCAATTATTCCTTTGTTGCCATTTATGCCTATGAGCGCCTCGTAATCATCATCCGCAATATCTAAAATCGCCTTGGCATCAATATACTTTTCATACTTCTTACTGTTTAACTTGTTTAGCAATTCTTCCGGGCTATTGCCAACAAACTTCATCTGTGAAGCGGTTCCCGGTATTATCGTGCCATCAGGCGCACGCTCTACCAAATCATATAAAGGGTCATTCACTCTTCCAATATCGTCTGTACGCGTTATTCTATTTGGTTTTCCGTTAATAATATTGTCTGCATTTTTCCTTGCAACTGACTTTACTTCCGCAGCAAATCCCGCTTGCTGCTTAATATTCTGATTCCGATATTCGGGGTTAATCTTGCTTTTTGCGATATCTTTAAGACCTTTTGCCAATCTCTGCCCCGTCTCATTATCCATTCCAGAATATGCCACATAATGCTGCTTAACTGCGCTTCCATATCTTTGAACCACTTCAGCCGATGCACCTTTTAATGCTTCTCTTTCCAGTTTTTTAATCTTTTCTTCATGTTCCTTATCCATAATGTTATACCCCTACAAAATCTGTCTGACCCTATCGCCCTGACTCCTGACCCACATCTCAATCCCTTTCCCAAAAACTTCCGCCAAAATCGTGTAGGTTCCGTTATCTTCCTTTATAATTTTGGCTGTTGGTAAGCGATCGAGGACTGCTTCTACTGCATCTTCCTTGCATTCCAGTTTGACCCTCTGAAGTTTTCCCCCGAACATAAATTGAATTCTTTTCCTAAACTCCCCCTCTTCAAAGCGGCTCGCATAAGGTATTTTGAAATGTTCCTCTAAAATCTCTAATTCCTGGATTCTGTCTATACGGTATATCGTGGGGAATGGGTCGTCCGCATTTTCAAAAGCTTTCTGCCTGTCAATATTTTCAATAAAACCTACCAGATAAAAATAATATTCGGAAAACAAAATGGCCAATGGCTTTAAGTAACGTACTACGACGGTTTTATTTTTTAATTTTTCATATTTTATAGATATCATCCGGTACTCCCGGATTGCATTTCCTAGTGGCAGAAGTTTGTCCAAAAATACTTTTTTATGCTGCAGCTCCACATAATGAAAACGCTCATTAGATAATAAATCATTTACGACTTTGCGCTCCTCTAACGGCACGCATTTTTTAATTAATTTATCCAATATGGTCATCATTTCCTGCTTCATGAAAGCGCGACTTGCCAAAAGAATTTTGCTGACAGCCAATATCTCAGCGTTTGACAAGTCTGATTGTGTAGCTTGTTCCAAATAATAACATTTTTTGTGAAAATCATAGACTAATTGAGAACCATAGCCTTCTTCGCCGACTTTTCTATCGAGAAATTCCCTAATTGTTTCTAAATCTCTTTGTATGCTTTTTTCATTGACATGAAACTGTAATGCCAATTTTTTCTTGCTTATTGTATGCCCGCACATAAGCTCTGTGTAAATATACAAAACCCGGTAGCTCTTATCAAATGTAATTTCATTCATATAATTTGTGTATCCCCTCGATTAACTTTTTACCACATTATACTTTTCTACATGGACACATATTGTCTATCTATGTTTTCCTCTGGAATTTTTTATTCCTTCCTACAGTAAACTATTTATATATTATCACTATTAATTTATATTTGCAATATTGTATATTGCATTAGCACATAAATGAATTGTTTATGTATAACATACTACTTTGTAAACTGTAATTTGAGGTGACTAGATTGAAAAATCAGAGATTTTTCAATCGCGAATTTGTGCTGACATCGCAGATGTCTTGGGCACATAAATGTCGCAAACTGAGGAAGGAACATGGTTATTTTTATGAGTGAAAAGCGGAAACAGGAATATAAAATGATTGGTCTGAATATTGCTTATTATCGAAAACTAAAAGGATTGACACAATTACAACTTGCAGAAACAATCAATATCAGCCGCACTCATATCAGCAATATAGAAGCCCCCAATATGCGGACTTCTATATCCTTAGATACTCTGCTTGATATTGCAGACGCATTAGAAATTCCGGTTACAAATCTTTTATACTTTAATAGATAAATTAACGCCTTCCAGTCTTTATTTTTTATTGTCTTAACAAAGAATCATCCTCCATCGGTTCCTTTATAAAATATTTCTTAGCTATATTGTATACTTCCGTATGGACACCCTTTTGTCCTTCCCACGATTTTTGCAAATTTTTTAATCCATGAAAAATAAAATTGGAGCAAATCTGTTACCATCCCACAGATTTACTCCAATTTTTATAGGTACTCATAATTTAGCGTTTATTTCATGGACTCTTATACATCGCCTGATTATTTCCCCAGATACTTATCTATCCCATTTGCAATTCCAGATACAATTTTCCACTGATATTCTTCTGAAGCCATTAGAAGGTCTTCTTCGGGATTGGTCATATATCCCATTTCAACGATGCTAACCGGAACCTGACACCAATTAATGCCGCTCATGGTATCGGTCTCCCACACATACTGCTTCTTACAGCCTGTTGCCAAAACCAATTCATCCAGAATATCCGTTGACAATGCCTTACTGCTTGAATACAAAGACGCATTGTACGGATTTGACTGTGTCTGACAAATCGTCATTGCGCCGCTTACAGAAGTATTTTCCGAGCCATTGGCATGAATCCTTACAAATACGTCCGCATTCGCGTTATTGGCGATTTCCGCCCGTTCGGAATTACTAAGATTGACGTCGTTCGTTGTCCGTGTCATGATTACCGAATATCCCCTATCCAGTAATTCTTCCTCTAGCTTCAAAGAAACCATCAGTGTCAATTCATATTCGCTTAAACCACTAGTCTTTCCAGAGGTTCCCCCGGACACTTTGGCTTTGGTCTCGGAAGCTCCGGGGCCTACCGGTTCCTGTTCTGAATTTCCTTTACTCTGATGACCTGCGTCAATAACCACCAGATAACCGTTGGCGTCGTTCGTTACTGCCCTAAGATAGCTGCTTGCAATATAGTATTCGGATTTATCCAAATATACTTTACTCCATTCGCCATCATCAGAAATCCTCTGAACCTTCGTTCGGTTTTCTAAAGTGCAGTAAACTTCAGCCTCCGTACTCGGCTGCATTCTTACCCTGACTCTGTCTGTTGTGATAACCTCTTCCAGTTCTGAGGTGATATCGGTTATATTCTCTGCATTCTCATCAACATCTTCCGTCTGCCGGGCATCGGACTCAGTCGAAAATCCGTTATCCTTCTCAGCGCCAGCCTGGGCATTCATCTCATTTTCCGTCTGAATATTATTCTCTTCTTCTGTTTGAGCATTCATTCCATTTTCTGTCTGAATATCACTCTCACCTTCGGCTTGAATATTATTCTCATTTTCGGTTTGTGTATCTTGAATATCAGTTCCATCCTGATTTTCTGCCAGAACAGCATCAGCAGATATATCTGTCTCTGTTTCAGAAACTGTTCCGCATGCACTTATGCAAAGCGTCAAGAAAACAGCCGCAATCAAATACTTTAATCGTCCAATCATCGATATCCCTTTTCCTTCTCATAATCAACAATCAAATCTTTATTTGCTATCTCAATTTCAGATAACTCGTTTTCCTGAAAATCATCCGGCTCTATCGTCCCCTCATACCAGTCGCACGCATTAAAATAGGACTGCAGTTCTTCGTCTTTAAACTTTCTTCCATGTCTTGCATAAATTTCATTCCTGGCAATCTTGCACTCATCAGCTGACAGACCTGTCAGTTCTTCTTTTGAGAGGATTCTGGAGTCGCTGTCCGGGAAAATATAATCTGTACTGGCTGCAGGTTCTTCTTCTGCTACTGTAACGGTTTCCGGCGCTACGCTCTCATCAATGTTATCCTCATGATTATATACGTCCATAGCTGACGTAACCGCAACTTTATAAAGATCATCCAATGTCCAATACCCGTAATACTCCCATCTCTTCGTCCCAAACCAGCCATAGCTGATACCTGAATCAACGTAAATGCTTTCACTTGGAGTATTATAATTTGTGATATCTACAGTAATACTTCCGTCTGGCTCAACCATAATATCATGAAACGAAATGTACCAGTAATAGCCGTTAAGATCATTAAAAGTCTCTCCATCATCAGCATAATGATTCCTCACCTGTGCTTTATATACCAGATAAAGCCTGTTATGATCTCCCCATGAGTTCTTATCTTTCAGCGTCAGGAAATAGTCGCCTATGTAAGTAAAACTCTCGATTACCGCACCTTCGTCCCAACGCTGTGCTGCATATGCATTATAAACATCCGATGCCTGCTGCTGCATCGCCGCCAGACTGTCATTGTCTATCTCAGAATAAGCTGTCACATATCCCCTTAATCCTTCAACAATATATTTTCTTTCTAATGTATCCGGCACCTTTCCAAGATTTCTTGCATAATACTCAAGATTCCCTTCATCGATTGAAACAATAATCTTATCACCATTACTAAGTCCGTCTGTTTTATCACATCTGAAATCGTAATAATCCAGCTCAGAGCCATTATATGCAATATTGGCATATCCGTTAGGCGCTATACCCTCATATGTTATCTCAAGACCGGAAAAAGCATCAAAAATTCCTATTTCTGTCAATCCTAAAACATTGTATGAGCTATCTTTATATTTCAACTTACATTTAATCATTGTTGAAAGCTCATCTGCAACATTCCAGGTATACTCCACTACATCACCATTTGACAGCTTACTTGTTTCTGCCAGCTCTATGCTTATGTAGTCTTCCATAAGGTCTATGGGTGACACGCTGCTGAATAAACCGCCAAACTCCGTCTGCGCCTGTCCGGTAAAAGAAACTTTGTCACTGTATTTCAATTTTATGGCGTCCCAGTCAATACTTGCCTTTATCGTTCCATATCCATCATATCCGTCAGCTTCAATTTTGACATAGTTGTTCAGGTTAATTGTTGATTTGGCGTTGACAACCACAAAAACAATTACGACCAATGCCACAACAGCCAGACAGCCCCCAATCAACACCTTTTTCGGCATAGCCTTAATCTTATCAATCATTTGATTTGCATTCTGATTCGTACTTTGATTTACATTCTGACTCGTATTTTGACTCACATTACTAACCAGAGGACTGCCGCATTCATGACAAAATCTTGCATTATCCTCATTTTTTGCCCCACAATTTCCACAAAACATATTTTGTCCCTCCTATCGGATTTGTGATATTTTTTTATCATCTAATCAATGAAGATTGGCGGGTACTGGAAACATACCCGCCAAAATATTTAAAATATATTACCAATAAGTTCTTTTACTATTTCCTGCATAAGCTGACCGGGATTAGAAATATATGAGCTGACACTCTTTAATACGCTTCTAATTGCATCCGGAAGATATAAAGTCCATCCTTTTCCCATGACAAGTATTACGATAACTACAAAAATTAATAACACAATACTAATGATAAATGAAAAAATATCTTTCTTTTCTTCCGGTATAAACTCTGCCATTGTCATTGTCATCGTTACAAATCCAAATATATTTCCTATGATGAACAGACCAAAACCCACTCCCACATTCAATTCAAATAAAAGCAGCGATATTAATATAACCGGAATCATAACTGCGCTTCTAATTGATGCTACAGACAACATGCTTTTATAAGAAGCCTCACAGTGTATAATCTTGTGTCCTGCTACTAATAATAATGCTAAAAAGCATGAAAATATAATGGATAGTATAAAAGTCACTGCAAATATTTTGCCATAAGATATCTTCAACACCCCTGCAACAGCGCTCCCCATACCAGCATATCCTGCCAGTCCGCCTACTGCCGAAATCAAATTATTGACCTTACTTCCTACGGCAATTCCAAATAAAGAACTTGCAACCGCCTGTAAAATCAAAAAGATGAATGCAATTTTTACATCTGATTCTTCAATCATCTTCCTGCCCACTGTTACCGGCTTTCTCAAAACCTGCAGGAAATTTACCTTTACCTGATTAGCAAGCTCTTTTGTTGCCTGTACATTGGCATTATTAAATACCTGCTGCATGGGTGGTACTTGTTGTTGTGTGGGTGGTACTTGCTGCTGCATAGGTGGTACCTGCTGTTGTGTGGGTGGTACTTGCTGCTGCATAGGCGGTACCTGCTGCTGTGGGGGCGTCACCTGCGGCTGCATAGAAGGCATCGGATTTTCTGTCTGAATGCCTGTCTGGCATGTACAGATTTCTCCTTCCTGCAGGGGACGTCCACACTGTGTACAAAATTTACCCATTTATATTTTCTCCTCATAAGTTATATGTAACAATCGTTAAACTGTTCAATCTGATTATAATAGTCAATAATCAGCATGTAAAGAATTATATAATAAATGTTATATTATGTCAAACTAGCGCATTAAATGGCATAATAATTGGGAAACACCCATATTACAGTGTTTCCCCTTAAAACATTCCTGCCGGCGACCGGAATCGAACCGGTACGGGGGGTTAGCCCCGCAGGATTTTAAGTCCTGTGCGTCTGCCAGTTCCGCCACGCCGGCATTTATTTTAGTTTACATTGTAAACTAAATGGATGGAGGTGGATTCGAACCACCGAAGCAATTTGCAGCAGATTTACAGTCTGTCCCCTTTGGCCACTCGGGAATCCATCCATTTTATCATAATATCCCATTCTTACTCAGCCTGCGAGTTTGGGGCAGCGCTGCAAGCGCTTTTGCACCAAACTTGCGGTTGAAAAATCTCAGATTTTTCAACCTATTTATATCATATCACTACATAAAATGCAAGAAATTTTTTCCCGTCTTTGCTACTCTGTCCGTACTGATGTGCTGCAGGATGATGGCAGACGTCGGCGGCAGCGTAATCTGGACTTTTCCCGCAATCACAGGATACTCTTTCGTCTCAGTTGTAAAACCGTCGGCGGTGGTCAGGATAAGCCGTTTGAGTATACATTCTTTGGGCGTTCCCAGATACCATACGGATAACTCTTTCGTAATCTCGTAATCATTGTTATTGATTAAGACTAAGGACTGCTGATTTCGCGTGAAACGTCCATAGCCGATGACATTATAATCCGCTTCCATATGTTTCAGCGAACCCGTCATAAATTCTTCGTTGCGCTTATGGATTTGAATGATTTCCTTATGAAATTCTATCAAATCTTTGTCTTCATGCCCCCAGGGATAGGTTCTTCGGTTATCCGGGTCCGTAAAGCCGCAGACGCCCGCTTCATCGCCATAATAAATCGTGGGCGCTCCGGGCCATGTCATCTGGATAACTACCGCTTCCCGGAGCACAGCTTTATTGACGCCTTCGTTCGCCGCTTCTGCGCCCAGCGTATTGATACGCCCGACCTTGTGGTTCGTGCGGGTCAAAAACCGGGAATGGTCGTGATTGGATAGCTCATTCATCGCCGTCTGCAGGGAAGGATTCGTCATATTTGCGCAGTGATAGCGCATAGCGTCCCAGAAGCTGTCAGCATTTCCCCGCAGGTCTTCCCGGTAGTCGTCGCTATGCTTCTGCATTCCAGTCAAAAACCAGGTCACCGGCTCCATGAAAGCATCGTAATTCATGATGGTATCCCATTCTTTGCCTTGCAGCCACTCTTTGGAAACTCCGTAATGTTCCGCCAGAATAATGGCATCAGGGTTTGCGCTTTTAACTGCCTTGCGAAATTCCTGCCAGAAATAATGGTTATATTCCGCACTGTGTCCTAAATCCGCCGCTACGTCAAGGCGCCAGCCGTCCGCGTTATACGGCGGCGATACCCATTTCTGACCGATGTAGAGCATATAATTGAACAATTCCCTGGAACTTTCATAATTCAGCTTCGGAAGCGTATCATGCCCCCACCATCCATCATACACGCTGTTATAAGGCCATTGATCTTCATAGAATCTGAAATATCCATAATATGGGCTTTCTTTGCTGATATAAGCCCCTTTTTCGTATCCCGGCGCTACCTCGTAAATCTGCTCCCTGTCCATCCATTTATTAAAGGAGCCACAATGGTTGAAAACGCCATCCAGAATTACTTTCATTCCGCGTCTATGCGCTTCTTTTACCACTTCAACAAACAGAGCGTTACTGGCTTCCAGATTTTCTTTATTCGTAACACGGTTAATGTATTTGGACGCAAATCTGTTTTCATGCTGTCCGGGCGCTAAGACGTCGCCCGCCTCATTGACAATTTTCCCGATATGGGGGTCGATATTGTCATAGTCCTGGATATCGTACTTATGGTTTGAAGGGGAAACAAACAGCGGATTAAAATAGATAACGTCTACGCCCAAGTCCTGAAGGTAGTCCATCTTATCCAGAACCCCCTGCAAATCGCCGCCGTAAAATTCCCTTACACCCATGACGGCAGGATATTGATCCCAATCCTCTACTTTGACAGTCCCTTCCCCGATATACTGATACTCGTTTGTAAGGACGTCATTGGAAGGGTCGCCATTGTAAAAGCGGTCCACATAAATCTGGTAAAATACCGCTCCTTTTGCCCACGCAGGCGTCTGGAACCCCGGAATCACCTGAAAATGATAGTGTTCGTTAATATCTTTCGCAATCCCTCTCGTATCGTAGTAGCAGCAAATCTTTCCTGCATAAACTTCAAAATAATAACTTAACTTTTCGTTCTCTAACTGTTCCGTATGGGAATAGTAATCAAAATACTTGTCCGACTCGGTTTTTAACATCATATGCTTTACGCCCTTTGTAATGAAAAAAACGTTGTCAATATTATTTTTAGCGGAGCGGAAGCGGATTGTCACTTCGCCATACGCACTCGGTTCTGCAGGGGAAACATAATTTTCCGTAGTATCGCTGAACAGTGCGTTTCTGTTAAAAACGGGCCGCATCGACGTTATATACTGATAATTCTGCTCTGCCTTCCAAATCTGATTGTTATCCATCCAAGTAAGCCTCACTTTATATTCGGAATCCCGTGTTCCATATTCTATCTATAAGCATATATGGTTATTTTATACTATATATTGTGGATATTCAAGTATTCTGCACAAAAACACAAGAAAACACAAGAAAAGTAAAAAAGACAGCTATAAACGCTGTCCTTTTTAGAGAAGGTATTTCTTTCTTATGGGGTATAGCAAAAAACTATATAATGTATTGGGGGTTACAAGTGTATATTAGCACAGCCTTAGAAATGTCACAATACCAAGGATTCACAAATATTACAAATTTGCATGTCTGTTTTTGTGCATAATATACAAATTCACTTTCTAACCCTACTCAAATAACGCTTCAAACTCTGCTCTGTTGATTCTTTCTTTTTCCAAGAGCAGCTCGGCGCAGCGGTGAAGGACGTTTTCATGCGCCAGAATGATTTCTTTTGCTTTCTGGTAACACTCGTCGATAATTGCCTTGACTTCTTTGTCGATTTCACCGGATATAATTTCACTATGATTCTTGGCGTGCGCTAAGTCTCTTCCGATAAATACTTCATCATCATCATCGTCATAGTTGATAACGCCGATGTTATCGGACATACCGTATCTCGTCACCATCCTGCGCGCAACCTTCGTCGCCTTTTTGATATCGCTGGACGCGCCGGTCGTAATGTCATCGAAAATGATTTCCTCCGCGATACGCCCGCCTAAAGATACCATGATATCCTCTTTCATCTTGCCTTTTGTCAAAAACATCTCATCTTTTTCCGGCAGCGGCATTGTATATCCTGCTGCCCCGATTCCCGTAGGAATGATGGAAACGGTATAGACAGGACCTACATGGGGAAGCACATGGAATAAAATCGCATGCCCCGCCTCATGGTAGGCGGTAATTTTTTTCTCTTCATCGGAAATGATGCGGCTCTTTTTCTCTGCGCCTATCCCGACTTTGATAAACGCCTTCTTGATATCTTCCTGTTTCACGAACACTCTTTTATCCATCGCCGCATTAATCGCCGCTTCGTTCAGAAGATTTTCCAAATCCGCGCCCGTAAAGCCCGCCGTCGTCTGCGCTATCTGCTCTAAATCCACATCGTCCGCAAGAGGTTTGTTTTTGGCATGGACTTTTAAAATATCCTGCCTTCCGCCTACGTCCGGGGAAGAAACGCTTATTTTCCTATCGAAACGCCCCGGTCTCAAAATCGCGGGATCCAGGATATCCACGCGGTTCGTCGCCGCCATAACGATAATGCCCTCATTGACGCCGAAACCGTCCATTTCTACCAGTAATTGGTTCAAGGTCTGCTCTCTCTCGTCGTGTCCGCCGCCCATACCAGTGCCCCGGCGTCTTGCCACCGCATCGATTTCATCGATGAAAATAATACAAGGAGCATGTCTTTTCGCCTCCGCAAACATATCACGGACACGGGACGCGCCGACACCCACGAACATCTCTACGAAATCTGAGCCTGATATACTGAAAAACGGTACGTTGGCTTCCCCGGCAATCGCTTTGGCAAGCAAGGTCTTACCAGTACCCGGCGCACCTTCCAACAGGACGCCCTTAGGGATTCTTGCGCCCACTCTCGTAAACTTTCCAGGTTCCTTTAAAAATTCCACAATTTCAACCAGCTCTTCTTTTTCTTCTTTCAGACCGGCGACTTCATCTAGGACAATCCTGTGATCTCCTACGGAAAGCTTCGCCCTGCTCTTTCCAAAATTCATCATCTTGCCGCCGTTTCCGCCCGCGGAATTTTGCGCATTAAACATGACGAAAAAGAAGACGCACACAATGATGACAAGTAAAACCGGAAATACACTGTTTAAGAACCAGCTCTCTTCCGGTACTGCCTCTATGGTCGGATCCAGACCGTAAGAGCGGATTTGTTTCTCTATTTCCGTCACGTCTGTTACATAAAGGATTCTTTCTTCGCCGCTTTTTAATGTAATCTCTACAGACCCGGTCGGCGTTTCCCTGCTCGGACAGATATTGACAAGCGCCACGTTCTGATTCTCTAACTGGCTTTCTAACTCGCCCCATGTATATCCGTTTCCCTGCGTCCTTAGCGTCCCAATCCAGACGGTCATGAAAAGCAATCCGATGATAATAATAAAATATAGATAAAAGCTTCTGTTATTTTTATTCAAAGCAAACCTCTTTCTTTATTCCAAACTATTTTTTCCTTTGTTAATCACTAAATTTTACAACACCCACATACGGCAGATTCCGATAGCGCTGGGCGTAATCCATACCATATCCTACGACAAACTCATCAGGGATTTTAAATCCGGTATAATCCGCTTCTATATCCACCACTCTCCTATCCGGTTTATCTAACAGCGCGCAGAGTTTTACATCGGCGGCATTTCTATCTTTTAACAGATTTACCAGATAGCTCAGGGATCTCCCGGTGTCTACGATATCCTCCACCACCAGGACATGTTTGCCTTCTATCGGTTCTTCCAAATCTTTGACCACTTTCACCACGCCGGCAGACTCTGTGCTCTCACCATAGCTGGAAAGCGACATAAAATCAACGAATACGGGAACCGTAATTCTTTTCGCAAGCTCGCACATGAAAAAGCTGCCTCCTTTTAACACACACACCAGATGAAGGCTTTTTCCCGCATAATCCTTGCTAATCTGCTCCCCCATTTCCCGGATTCTTTTATTTACTTCTTCCTCCGACAATAAAACTTCGATTCGTTCAGCCATCGTCATCCTCCTCTTAGCCGTACTTGTAAAATACGCTTCGTATTTTCATCCACCTTATAATACTGACTGATGCGATATCCCGGTATCCAGAGGACATGCGCTCCATCCGCAAGCAGATACATACTGTCTCTCTGTAATCTAGGAATTTTCTCATGAATCATGTATTCTTTGATGGATTTTCTATGCAGAGCCCTATCTATCATAAGATAATCCCCTGTTTGTCTTGTCCTTACTAATAAAACCGTAGTTATTTTATCATAATCAAACCATTTCGTATACGTTTTTCCCGGAATAATTTGACCTTTTTCCTCAAAAAAAGACTGATACAGGAAATCTTCTCTCTCTATGGATTGAAATTCCAGCATGCCCAGCCCCGGAATCAGGACGTCCCCCGGGACGGATACCGGATAGGATACCTGCTGTGGCTTTTCGCCAGATACCGCCTTATCTACATCTTCTTTTCCCCGGTAAATCGTCAGCTTTTCATACTCTTTACGGGCAATAAGATGATAGGGCAGGCTTACTTCTTTGCTCCCGTCCCCGCCGATTATCTGCAGCAGCGCCCGGATATGTTCCTTCGTAATGTCTTTCCGGTACGGCGTCAGCTTTTCTAAGCATTGCAGCAGAATCCTTTTTTGTAAAAAAGAATCCTCTTTCTGAAATTTACTAAGGTCTAATACGATGCCGTCTTTATTTTCCCCCTGCAAAACTACACATCTTTCATATGCCAACGCTGTCTGCATCTGCACGAAATCTTCCGTCTCGGCAAGGATTTGCGCCGCGTCCCCTATGTGCCGCGTGGCATTCTGACAAATCTGCGTCTCGACAAAAGGAAGGATATGATGTCTTATCTTATTTCTTGTATAAGCATCCTCATCATTGGTGCTATCTATACAATACGCGATATTTTTTTCCGACAGACAGGCTTCTATCTCCGTCCTGTCCAGACATAGCAAGGGCCGGATGACCTGTCCTCTCACGGGGCGGATACTGCCAAGCCCTCTTAACCCGCTGCCCCTGAACAAGTGAAAAAGCAGCGTTTCCGCCCTGTCGTTATTATGATGGGCAACCGCTATTTTATGAAAACCCCTGTCTGGAATTTCCGCAAATGCCTGATAGCGTAGCTGCCTTCCCGCTTCTTCCGGGGAAAGCCCCTTTTCTTTGGCATAGCCCATCATATCAACCTTTCGCAGATAAAATGGGACTCCTAGCTCTTTACAAACCTTTTCCACATATGCTGCATCGGCGTCCGCCTCTTCACGCACACCATGATGCACATGCACGGCGAATAGCTGAAATCCTAACTCTTTTGATAATTTCTGGAGCATGTACAACATACAAATAGAATCCGCCCCGCCGGATACGCCCGCCACGATACAATCACCTTGGGCAATCATTTGGTGTTCTGCAATATACTTTTTCACTTTCTCATAAATTTTTTCCATAGCGTACCTGTTTTACGTTTGCTCGTTAACGCCGCAGGAAAATCAAATGCCGCCGCGCGTCGTTTGTTTTTCCTTTGCGGCTATTACATTGTAGCACATTTTTAGGCGTACTGCCAGATTCCTGTCACTAACACGGTCATGTCGTCGCGTATCTGTCCTCTGCTCTGATGAAGACAGTAGCTGAGAATCTGGTTGGCGATTTCCCCCGGATTGGTGTGGGATATTTTGCCAATCAGCTCCGGCAGGATTTCTTCCCCGACTCCTTGCGAAAGCGCATCTAAGACGCCGTCAGAAAGCATAATCACATAATCGCCGTCCTGTAGCTGCCTTTTCATGATTTCCGGCTCTATCTGCTGGAAAACGCCGAGAGGAAGGTTTCTTGCGGAAAGCCTGTCCACCAGATGGTCCCGTTTAATAAAAGTACACGCCGCGCCGACTTTGATAAAATCGCAGGCTCCGGTGTAGAGGTTTGTCTCGCAGATATCCAGCGTGGACATATTCTGCTCCTGTTCCCCTGCTGCCAGTGCGCCGTTGATAATCTGAATCGCCGCCTCTTTCCGAAATCCCGCTTCTAAGAGCCGCTCCGTCATCTCGATAACCCTTTCGGACTCTTTACAGGCATTTTCCCCTGAACCCATGCCGTCTGAAAGAATCGTAATCATTCTGCCCTGCTCTATTTCGCAAAAAGAATAATTGTCTCCTGAAATTTTCTCCGTCTCTTTTACCGCCTTGGCAAATCCCGTCAGAATATGATATGCCGGCTCTTCCATGAAATGATAGGTACTCCATTCCTTGGACATGAATAAAGGATTTCTCCTGGATGACTGAATACGGATATTCATGACTACAGATATCAAATCCGCCACATCATCCACAATAATATTTTCATGCTGCTGCGTCTTCATCGTCAGATTTAATTCTAAGTGCCCGTCCTCGTTCTCCAGAATCAGGAAATTTTTCAATAAAACCCCGGATTCCCTCAGACAATGCGCGGTCTGCCTGTACTTGCGCTCGCTTACCGGACGATACCTGTAGGTTTCCCGCGCGACGTCAGACATGATATGCGCCATCTCTTTTAAATGATCCGCCAACAGCCCTTTGCTCTCATATAGTTTTTTCTGCCAGAGATACTCCTGTCTGCTCTTATCTTCCAGGCAGATTTCTTCTTCCTCTTCCGTAAAAAGCTCCGCCAGCTCCCGGAAAGATTCCGCATAACCAAGAAGCTTCTTCCTGCCATATTCCGGTATTATGGCAATTACATTTTCATCCCGCATTTCCGCCTGCCTCCTCATATTCTAATACGCCTCCTATCTAATGACCAGCCTTTCTCTCAGTCTGCGGCAAATCTGCCGCCTATTTAATCAATATATGTGGAGGTTGTCCGTATTATTCCATGAATCCGTGCAAAAAGAATCGGTTTAAGCAAAACAGATTTCGGATATTATAAAATATTCCGAAATCTGCTTATTTTTCATCTTTAAAAATAATCTCGCCTTCATACACCAGACCAAGCTTATCTTTTGCTATTTCTTCGACATACTTTTTCGTCTGCGTATATTTTCCGTATTCTTCTATTTCCTCAGTGCGCGCTTCCTCTGCTTCTATTTCTTCCTGCAGGGCGGCTTCCCTTAACTGATATGCTTCTTTTTTCCCCCGAAGCTCCACACTTTTGATAGTTACCACAACTAACATCATCAATACAACAGTCGTTACCAAAATCATCCCTGTCTTGTTCTGGCGCTTCTTACGGTATGCTGCCTTTTTTGCCATGATACCTGTTACTCCAATCGGACATTTTACTGTTTACATAAAACCATTTTAAGCATTTTTATGAAAACCGTCAACCTATTTTTTATGAAAATTTGACATTTTTTTAATTTCTTTTTCAAATATATTATCCATTTTTTCAGCTTGGAAATCAGCCATTTTATCGGTTTTACTACAATTTGTACAATTCGTAGAATCAACCACACTATCTTGTATATACATGTTGACATAATATGTACGAAGAAATTGCTAATCAGCAATTTATAACATGCCATACCGATTAGGGCGCCTATTACGGTAAACCACCTGAGTATGCCGTTATTTTCCCGATACAGCATATAGAAGACTCCCAGCCCGCAGGCAATCCAGAAAAGGAAATCTTCCAAGGATACCAGCAGATTACCATGCTTTATCAATTTCCGCAGAATCAGAAACCAGTCGTAAACGAAAGTAATGACAACGCCCATAATAATGGAATGTAGAAAAAAAGTGACTTCCTGTATGATGTCCTGACTCATATCATAACCATGCCCTTCCACAGTCTGCTAACATCTACTTAAATAATCTGGATAAGAAAGATTCTCCCTTGGCGCCGTATCCTGCCGTTTCTGAATAAGTAAGACTGTCTATCCTGCCGTCTACGTCTACTTCGCCTTTATCTAACGACAACCTGCTGACATGAAGTTCATTTCCTTTTATCATCAACATTCCCTGCTCTGTCTCTAATAGAATTTCATTGACGTCGAAAGAAAGCACATCATTCACGCCGCTGATAGTACATGTCCTTCTATTAGTGAGCATCAGTTTATGGGGTCTTTTATTAATGCTGTTTAAATCCTCCATGCATACCTCCCTGATTAGAAACATCCTAAAATATATTTCAGTTAAAATATATGCACGGGATTTTCAAAATATGCGAAGGCTCCTGCAATCCGGTTTTATGTCAGGTATCTAAACAGCTCTTTTGCCTCTTCCTTACGCACGGTTTCCTGTACGCTTAAAACCTCTACTTTCACTTCTTTATTCCCAAATTGTATCGTTATGATATCCCCTTCTTTTACGTTCGCAGACGCCTTCGCGGGTCTTTCATTGATAAAAACCCTGCCTGCATCACATGCCTCGTTCGCTATCGTGCGCCGCTTAATCAGACGGGAAACTTTTAAATATTTATCGAGTCTCATATTTATAACCATGCTCCTTTCTCAACGTGCGAATTTATGTGCCCAAGACATCTATAATGTCAGCACAAATTTGCAATCATCGTACCTTTTTTCAACCTGTTCCCAAATTTCCTATTAAACGAAAAAAGACCCATATGATAAAAACACATACAGGTCTTGCTTCTCTCTTTCGCCTCTGCGGATTCCGCATTAGTTAATAGAATCTTTTAAAGCCTTGCCAGCTTTAAACTTAGGAGCTTTGGATGCCGGGATTTTCATAACTGCACCACTCTGAGGATTTCTACCCTCTCTTGCTGCTCTCTGGGAAACTTCAAAAGTACCAAAACCTACTAACTGTACTTTCTCACCTTTCTTTAATTCTTCAGCAACAACATCTGTAAATGCCTTTAATGCTTTCTCTGTATCCTTCTTGGATAATCCTGACTGATCAGCCATAGCTGCTACTAATTCTGCTTTGTTCATTTTGAACTCCTCCTCTTAAATGAGTTTACATTGTTATATTTAGAAGTTTCTCTTTTGAAACGTCTATATCTATTTATAAAGGTTCTGCAAGGTCTTGTCAAGGCGAAATTACCATTTTATCGGAATTTGCAGGATTTTTTGCCAAATTTGCAATATTTCCTTGTTA
>JAMPHJ010000020.1 GCA_023663465.1 Muribaculaceae bacterium
TGAAATAAAGAAAAGCAATAAAGTGTAGATGGGATGCTGTCATGCGTTTACCGTGGGATTTTCCACACAGCATCTTGACATTCCATTAAAATGTGATATACTTTGGACAATTCAATAGAAAATATACAGGTGTCAAAACAATGCGTCAGAGGCATTGGTTTTGGTGAAAAGGGAAACAGGTGCAAATCCTGTACGAACTCGTCACCGTAATTAGGGAGCAGAAGCCGATATATCACTGGGAAACTGGGAAGATGGCGGATGCGCTGGGACAACCCTCGAACTTCAAGCCGGGAGACCTGCCTGTATGTTGTACGGAAACATTTGTTTCAGACCACGAGTAACTGGTTGTACGTTTGAACTTGCAGAGTCATCGCGGGAGCGGTATGCTTTCTTGTTTTGATGCCCTGCAGGATTATTTTGTGTACGAATCCTTTATCGTGGCGTATAAGCTGTGGTAGAGGATTTTTTTATGATATTTTTTTAGAAGAAATTATAGTAGAGATTAGAAGAAAGAGGAAGAAAAAGAAGAAAAGCGGAGGGTAAAAATGAAAAAGAAATTTGTAATCACTTTATTAACAGGTGCAATGACCTGCACGGTGGCGCTTACAGGCTGTGCTGGGAAGACTGCGGAAACTGCCGGGGATACCGTGCAGACAGAAGATGCTGAAAATGTGGGTGCAGAAGACTCTGAGGAGTCAGAGGCGGATAATGAGGAAGCGACGGAATTGGAACAGGATGAGGAAATGACAGCAGATGATGGCGCAGACGCAGATCAAAAAGCGGCGGATGAAGTCGCAGCGTTGATTGATGCCATTTATGTGCAGGAAAGAACGGACAGTACCGACGAGCAGTGTGCGCAGGCGAAAGCGGCGTGGGATGCGTTGACGGACGCACAGAAAGAACTGGTAGAAGGGGAAGAGGCAGACCCGGATTATTTTGGCAGGGATACCGGAGATGCATCGAAAGATGACCCGCGCAATCAGGATGATATCGGGGAAAATGAAATTCTGGTCGTCAGCTTCGGAACGTCATTTAATGACAGTCGTGTCGCTGATATCAAGGGAATCGAAGACGCGATACAGGCGGCAAATCCTGACTGGTCTGTCAGAAGGGCTTTTACGGCGCAAATTATTATCAATCATGTACAGGCAAGGGACGGGGAAAAAATTGACAATGTGCAGCAGGCATTGGAGCGTGCAGTGGCAAACGGCGTTAAAAATCTGGTGATACAGCCCACCCACCTGATGCACGGCGCAGAGTATGATGAATTGATGGAAGCAGTCGAATCCTATCAGGATAAATTTGAAACCGTGCAAGTAGCGGAGCCGCTCCTTGGCGAAGTAGGCGCAGATGCATCAGTTGTCAATGAAGACAAGGCGGCAGTAGCGGATGCAATTCTTGCCGCAGCCGTGGCGGATGCGGGCTATGGCAGTCTGGCAGATGCGCAGGAAGATGGCACAGCATTCGTATTTCTGGGACATGGAACTTCCCATACGGCAAAAGTGAGCTACAGCCAGATGCAGACCCAGTTGACGGATATTGGCTGCGTCAACGCATTTATCGGCACAGTGGAAGGCGAACCGGAAGAAACTGCATGTGAAGCGGTGATAGAGGCGGTTGCACAGGCAGGATACACCAAGGTCATTTTAAGACCTCTTATGGTAGTGGCAGGAGATCATGCCAACAATGATATGGCGGGCGCGGAGGAAGATTCCTGGCTTAGCATGTTCCAGGCATCAGGCAGTTTTGAAAGCGTAGATGTGCAGATTAGCGGGCTGGGGTCTATTGCGGAAATTCAGGAAATCTATGTGGGGCACACGGCGGATGTTATGATTGTGAAATAAGTAATGCGAAACTAGGTTTTCGTTGCGGCTCGTTGTGCAATGATATTATGAATAAATAGTGGAGACAAAACACCATGAAGAAAAAAACAATATTCGCCGCTATGCTATGCTCGGTTGCATTGTTTAGTGGGTGTGGGGCAAAAAACGGGGCAGACGGAGCGCAGACTGTCGTCGATACGGTGGCGGAATCAAATGTATCCGCAGGGACGGGCGCAGCAGCAGAATCCGATACATCAACACCACTAGCCGACGGAATCTACACGGCGGAGTTTACGACGGACAGCAGTATGTTCCATGTCAATGAAGCCCATGAGGGAAAAGGGACGCTGACGGTAAAAAATGGGGAAATGACGATTCATATATCCCTTGGTTCCAAGAAAATCCTGAACCTGTATCCCGGACTTGCCAAGGACGCTGCAAAAGAAGACGCAGGGCTGCTTATGCCGACGGAAGATACCGTGACTTATAGCGATGGCATGACGGAAGAAGTCTATGGATTTGACGTACCGGTTCCGTATCTGGATGAGGAGTTTGATTTGGCGCTGATTGGCACGAAAGGGAAATGGTACGACCATAAGGTCAGCGTTTCCGCGCCGGTTCCCCTGGAAGCGGGCGCGCAGATAGAAGATGTGCAATTACAGAAAGAGCGTACAGGTATGCCTCAGGATGGGACATACAGCATGGACATTACCTTTGAAGGCGGAAGCGGAAAAGCGGAGATTTTATCTCCGGTGACAGTTACCGTAGCGGATGGGAAGGCGACGGCGATTGTAGAGTGGAGCAGTCCGAACTATGACTATATGATTGTGGATGGGGAAAAGTATTTTCCCATCAATACAGAAGGAAATTCCGTCTTTGAAATTCCCGTATTGGTATTTGACGAGCCGATGGTTGTTATCGGTGATACAGTGGCAATGAGTAAGCCCCATGAAATAGAATATACGCTGACGTTTCATACGATATCAGAGAATGCCCTAATTTATGAAAGAAGCATGGAATTGCAGTATGCGGAAAATTTTACCGTCGATTATTATGAAGACGGCTATACGCTGCTGACGACGACGATGGACGGGATGCAGTTTTTCATTGTGCCGGAGGGGAAGGAAGCGCTGCCTGATATGGATAAGGCGATAAAAGGCAGCCAATCTACGGGAAACAAGACGGTGATTCTGCAGCGTCCGGTCGAAGATATTTATCTGGTGGCGTCTTCCGTTATGGATATGTTCAGCGAGCTGGACGGATTGGACGCCATTGCTTTTTCCGGGCAGAAAGAAGACGGATGGTATATAGAAGCGGCGGCACAGGCTATGGCACAGGGCAGGATTCTTTATGCGGGCAAATATAACAAGCCGGATTATGAGCTTTTGGTTTCCGGGAATTGCAAGCTTGCCATAGAAAACAGAATGATTTCCCATGCCCCCGAAGTGGTGGAAAAAATGGCGGATTTCGATATTCCGGTCATGACGGATTATTCCAGCTATGAGTCGCACCCTCTTGGCAGGGTGGAGTGGGTGAAGTTTTACGGCGCATTACTTGGAAAAGAAGAGGAAGCGGAGAAAATTTTTACCAAACAGACGGAAATTCTGGAAAGAGTCAGCGCGGAGGAAAAAACGGATAAGACGGTGGCATTTTTTTTCATTACGGCGAACGGTCTGGCGCAGGTGCGTCAGTCCTCGGATTATGTTCCGAAGATGATAGAGCTTGCGGGCGGAAACTATATTTTTAAACAGATAGGCGACTCAGAAACCAAACGCTCTACCATCAATATGCAGATAGAGGAATTTTATGCGGGCGCAAAAGACGCCGATTTTTTGATTTACAACAGCTCTATAGACGGGGGCGTTGCCAGTCTGAAAGAGCTTCTGGATAAATGTGGTCTGCTTACAGATTTTAAGGCGGTAAAGGAAGGCAATGTCTGGTGCACGACAAACGATATGTATCAGCAGTCCCTTTCGATAGGCTATCTGATTGAAGATATGCATGAGATGCTTCAGGGCAAAAAGAATAAGATGCATTATCTCATCCCGCTGAAATGATGGATAGTGCTGAAAGAAGGCGTGGTTATTCATATGGACAAAAATAGAAAGCGCCGGTATTTAGCGGTCTATGCTTTGCTCGGACTAGGGACTTTGCTTTTTTTTATCCTGAATATCTGTATTGGAAGCGTGCAAATTGCCTTGCCGGATATTGTAAAAATAGTTACTGGAAAGCAGGGCAGTGAAACGATGACGAGGATTCTATGGGATATCAGACTTCCGAGGACGGCAGCGGTTCTGATACTTGGCGGGGCGCTTTCGTTAGCGGGATATCTGTTACAGACTTTTTTTAAGAATCCCATCGCGGGACCCTTCGTGCTGGGAATTTCTTCCGGCGCTAAAATGGTAGTGGCGCTTGTCATGGTATTTCTGCTGGGAAAAGGAATCGGCGTAACGTCGGCGGTGATGATTCTGGGAGCGTTTGTCGGCGCAATGCTGTCTATGGGATTCGTTCTGCTGATGTCGCGCGGAATAAACAATATGTCGATGCTGGTAGTCAGCGGCGTTATGATTGGCTACATCTGCTCGGCGATAACGGAGCTGGTAGTAACGTTCGCCGATGATGCGGACATTGTTAATCTGCATCATTGGTCACAGGGCAGTTTTTCCGGGATGACATGGGAAAAGGTGGAGGTCATGGCGGTGGCTGTTTTTGTGACGACACTCGCCACATTTCTGATGTCCAAACCGCTTAGCGCATATCAGCTAGGCGATGCTTATGCGGTAAATGTGGGAGTAAACCTTCGCCTTCTGCGTGCGTGCATCGTTATTTTTTCCAGTATTTTATCGGCGTGTATTGTGGCATTTGCAGGACCGATTTCCTTTGTCGGCGTCGCCGCGCCGCATCTGGTAAAAAAGTTTTTGGGCACGACGGAGCCTGTCTGGATGATACCGGCCTGTTTTCTGGGCGGAAGCGTTTTCTGCCTGTTCTGCGATTTGCTTGCCAGAATGCTGCTCGCGCCGACGGAACTGAGCATCAGTACGGTAACGGCTATTTTTGGCGCGCCGGTGGTGCTTTATATCCTGAGACGGAAGGATTGAGACTGCATCAATAAAACGACATCAATGAGATAAAAATATGGAAAATTACTATTTTTTCACACAAAAAATGTGCGTAGGCTATGATAAGAAACCGTTGATAAAAGATATGGAAATCGCGCTGGAAAAAGGGGAAATCCTAAGTATCATCGGTCCAAACGGCGCGGGCAAGTCTACGGTCTTAAAAAGTATCGCCAGGCAGTTACAACTGCTTGGGGGAGCGGTGTATCTGGGGGAAAATGCGCTGGCGGATATGAAAGCGAACGCCTTGGCGCGGAAAATGGCGGTGGTGTTTACCCAGAAGGTAAAGGCGGAAATGAAAAGCTGCCGGGATGTAATCGCTACAGGCAGATATCCTTATACAGGATGGTTCGGCGCTTTATCGAAAGAGGATGAGAGAATCGTGGATGAGGTAATGGAATTTACGCATACCCTCGATATCGGCGGACAGGATTTCCAGAAAATCAGCGATGGACAGAAGCAGCGGGTCATGCTTGCAAGGGCGCTCTGTCAGGAGCCGGAAATCATCCTATTGGACGAGCCGACCTCTTATCTGGATATCCGCTACAAACTGGAATTTTTATCCTTATTACAGGAAATGAGAGAGAAAAAAGGATTGACGGTTATCATGTCTTTGCATGAACTGGAGCTTGCAAAGCTTGTTTCCGATAAAATACTCTGCCTGAAAGGGGAGTATGTGGAACGCTATGGGACGCCGGAGGAAATCTTTACATCGGATTTTATAGAGCGGCTTTATGGAATTGAGGAAAAGCGTTTCGCAGGAAATGAAAATCTTCTGGCATATATCAGAAAGCTGACGTCGTAGGCTGAGGAGGGAGCATGGCAAGAGTAATTATGGTGCAGGGAACCATGTCCGGCGCGGGCAAAAGCCTTTTAACGGCGGGACTATGCAGGATTATGAGACGGGACGGATATAAGGTGGCGCCTTTTAAGTCCCAGAATATGGCGCTCAATTCCTTTATTACCGAAGAAGGGCTGGAAATGGGAAGGGCGCAGGTTATGCAGGCGGAGGCAGCAGGGATTGCGCCGTTAGTCTGTATGAATCCGATTCTGTTAAAACCCACGGACCAGACGGGGTCGCAAGTGATTGTAAACGGGCGTGTTCTTGGCAATATGAGCGCGCGGGAGTATTTTGCCTACAAAAAGAAACTCATACCGGATATTATCCGGGCATTTCAGCAGTTGGAAGAACTGGCGGATATCATCGTCGTGGAAGGCGCAGGAAGTCCTGCGGAAATCAATCTGCGGGAAAATGATATCGTCAATATGGGACTGGCAAATCTCATTGACGCGCCCGTGCTGCTTGTGGGCGATATCGATAGGGGCGGCGTCTTTGCGCAGCTTCTGGGGACGCTGATGCTGCTGGCGGAAGAGGAGCGAAAAAGGATAGGCGGGCTTATCATCAATAAATTCAGAGGGGACAAGTCGCTGCTTCATTCCGGTATCGAATTATTGGAGCAAAAGGGAGGCGTCCCCATAACGGGCGTGATTCCCTATATGGATATCGATTTGGAAGACGAAGATTCCCTGACAGAGCGTTTTGCAAAAAGGGAAAAGGGCAGGATTGACATAGCGGTTATCAGATATCCCCGAATCTCTAATTTTACGGATTTCAATGTCTTCGAGCAGATACCGGAGGTATCGGTACGATATGTGACACGCGTGTCGGAAATTGGATGCCCGGATTTGATTTTCTTACCCGGCAGTAAAAACACAATGGGAGATTTGGACTGGATGCGCAGAAACGGCTTGGAAGATGCGGTGAAGAGACTGGCGGGAAACGTACCAATCTGTGGCGTCTGCGGTGGCTATCAGATGCTGGGAATGCAGATTCTGGATACGGAGGGTGCAGAGACAAAAGGAAGCATGAAAGGGATGGAGCTGCTGCCCATTGTCACGACGCTGCAGCATGAGAAAGTACGGCGGCAGAGACAGGGGACAATCAACCGGGTGGAAGGCGTTTTTTCCGTCCTTTCAGGGCTTGCCTATGAAGGCTATGAGATACACATGGGCGTCAGCGTCAGAGCGCCTTTTCGAGATGAGGGCGGAACGCCCGGCACTCTGGAATGGGAAAAAGGCACGGCGGAAGATGGAGAGACAAAAGAGCCGTTCATGACAGGAAATACTCCGAATGTGTATGGGACTTATCTTCATGGGATATTTGATAAAGCGCCTGTCGTCTCTGCATTGGTGGGGGCGCTGCTTGAGAAAAAGGGTGTTGCGGCAAGCAGCCTTTATCTGGATTATAAGGATTATAAAGAAAAACAGTATGACAAACTGGCGGATATTTTGACGGAGTATCTGAATATGGAGGATGTCTATGGAATGCTCAGAGAGGCGCATATCGGGTCATGGCAATGAGACAAAGGCGGTATTGGATAAGCTTATCGTGGACGGACCGGATAAGGAAGTTTATCGAAAAGTACGGGAAAATTGGGATAGGATAGCCAAGCCCCTTGACGGGATGGGCAGGTTTGAGACGATTACGGCACAGATAGGCGCGATTCTGGGGACAGAGGATATCGATATTTCCAAAAAGGCTGTCATTATCATGTGTGCGGATAATGGAATCGTGGAAGAAGGCGTCAGCCAGACCGGACAGGAGGTTACGGTCACAGTCGTAAAGCAGATGGGAAAAGGAGCGTCCAGCGTAGGAAAAATGTCGCATGCCATCGGCGCAGACACCATTCCGGTGGATATCGGCATCAACAACCGGGAGCACATACCGGGAACGCTGGATAGGAAAATTCGCTGCGGCACCAGAAATTTCAGAAAAGAAGCGGCGATGACAGAAGACGAGGCTGTCCGTGCAATCTTGACAGGCATAGAAGTAGTGGCGGATTGTAAGCGGCAGGGATACCAGATTCTGGCTACGGGAGAAATGGGAATCGGCAATACGACCACAAGCAGCGCCATTGCCGCCGCCCTTTTAAAATGCGATGTAGAGGCGGTAACCGGCAGGGGCGCCGGGCTTTGCGGCGAAGCTTTTTCCCGCAAAAAACGAATTATCGCAGAAGCTATCGAAAAATACAGGCTGTATGAGGCGGAGCCTTTTAAGGTGTTGGAAACGGTGGGCGGATTGGATATCGCAGGTCTGGCAGGCGTATGCATCGGAGGCGGCATATCCCATATTCCGGTGGTGTTGGACGGCGTAATCAGCATGGTGGCGGCGCTTCTGGCACAAAGGCTCGTTCCGGGTACGATACAATACCTGATTGCGTCGCACAAAGGAAAGGAACCGGCGGTAGAAAAGCTGCTGGACGCACTGCATTTGGAGCCTGTGATTGACGGCAGGATGGCGCTAGGCGAAGGAACGGGCGCGGTCATGATGCTGTCGTTGCTGGATATGGCATTGCGCATTTATCATGGAAAAACGTCCTTTGCAGAGATGCAGATAGAGCCCTATAGAAGATATGAAAGAGAATGAAAATAAGATGAAATAGATAAAAAATGAGTGAAAAGAAAGGCTGGTTTTAGAAATGATGGTATTGATTCTGGGTGGGAGCGGAAGCGGGAAATCCGGCTATGCCGAAAAGATTGCAGTTTCCCTTGCCAGACGGACGATGCCCGGGTATTATCTTGCTACCATGCAGGTCTGGGACGACGAGGGGCGGCGCAAAGTTGAGAACCATAGAAAATTAAGAGATGGAAAAGGCTTTCTCACCATCGAGCAGCCGACGGACATTTCCCAAGCCCTGGAAAAAATGCAGCCGGGTGAAAAGGTCGCGCTGTTGGAGTGCATTTCCAATCTGGCGGCGAATGAGATGTTTTCGCCGGGGGAGGCGCAGACAGAAGCGAAGTTGGCGGCGCAATTAGACATACAAGTGGAAGAAGCAGCGGCAGGGAAGCTGGAAACGCAGTTAGAAATACAGGTCGCAGAAAAAATCATAAGGGACGTTGCTCTGTTGAAAGAGAAAACGACGCATCTGGTCGTGGTCAGCAACAATGTTTTTGAGGACGGCATCAACTATGATGCGGCGACAATGGCATACATGCGCGCAATGGGTAGAGTGAATTGTGAGCTTGCTGCATTGACCGATTGGGTCATTGAAGTTGTGGCAGGGATTCCTCTAGTCGTGAAGGAAGGGAAGGAAGAAGATGCGGGTAATAAAATCTTTTCTGATAGCGGTTTCCATGTATTCTAAAATTTTGGTTCCGCAATTTGACTGGCAAGAGGAAGATATGAAATATGTCTTTTGTTTTTTCCCATGGGTCGGGGCTTTGATTGGCGGCAGCGTTTATCTATGGAATCTGCTATGCGACAGGCTGCAGATAGGAATCCTATGCCGCACTGTCATGGATGGCGTGATTCCGCTTCTGATAACAGGAGGCTTTCATGCGGATGGGTTTATGGATACGATGGACGCGATACGTTCCTACAGTTCCAAGGAAAGGCGGCTGGAAATTTTGAAAGATTCCCATATCGGCGCTTTCGCGGTAATTGAATTTGCCATTTATGGTTGTCTCTTTCTGGGGGCGTTTTCAGAAATTAGGCAGGAGCCGCTGTTAAAAATCGTCTGCTGCGGTTTTTTCCTATCCCGCTGTCTTAGCGGTATCAGCGCAGTTTCTTTTCCGCTGGCAAAAAAGGACGGGACGCTTTTCCTTTTTGCGGACAATTCCCATAGAAGGATTGTCAAAGGTTCTTTGTATCTGCAAAGCGCCCTTTGTACCGGACTCATGCTTTTCTGGCTTTTGCCGGCAGGGGCGGTGATTGTGGGCGCGGCGTTTCTGGCGTTTGGATTTTATTTTTATCAGAGTAAGAAAGTTTTTGGCGGAATTACCGGCGATACCGCAGGATATTTCGTATTGTTGTGCGAAGGGTGTATGGTTGTGGCGGCGGCGGTGTGTGAGATTCTAGGGGCGTGTTGACAGGAAGCGCAGAAATGAGGGAAAATGAAACTGGTTATAGGCGGATATGCGCAGGGAAAACTGGATTATGTGTTATCAAAATATTCATTGCCAAAAGATGCGGTATGGGATGGCGTTTTGCCGGACGATGCCGTGTTGAAAGGCAGTCAAAAAGAACAGGACGGGCAGTATGGGCAAAAGCCCTTGGTAGTTATCAATCATTTTCATCTATGGGTCAAAAATTGCATGATAAACGGCGGGCAGCCGGAAGAGGAAATTATGGCTTTTCTGGATAAATGTGACAACTGTGTCATAATTAGTGATGAAATCGGAAACGGTATTGTTCCGCTTGCGCAGTCTGAAAGAGAGTATCGGGAATGCGTGGGAAGAATCCTGATTCGGCTTGCCGGGAAAGCGGAGGAGGTAGAGCGGGTACTATGCGGAATCAATCAGAAGATAAAATAATGCTGACGTTTATCCGGCATGGAGAAACGCAGGCAAATAAAGAGCAGAGGTATCTTGGAAAAACAGACGAACCGCTGGCGGAAAGCGGCAGAAACATCCTGTCAGCCTATCGGGAAAAGCATGTCTATCCGCCCGTAAAATATTTGTTTACAAGCCCGATGATACGATGCGTGGAAACCGCCCATATCCTCTATCCGCAGTTGCAGCCAATGATTATCCCAGAGTGGACGGAACTCGATTTCGGAAGATTTGAATATAAAAATTATGAGGAGTTAAAGGACGATGAAACCTATCAGAAATGGGTGGACAGCGGCGGCGTTCTCGGCTTCCCGGAGGGCGAAAGCCTGAGCCATTTTTCCAGGCGGTGTGAAAAAGGCTTCTATAGAATGTGTGACGCGCTGCGCGAGATGTTGGAAAAAGACGCTGACGATGCAGAGACGTCAGTAGGATTGATTGTTCATGGCGGTGTGATTATGGCATTGTTAAGTGCGCATAATGGAAACGATTATTTTACCTATCAGGTTTCTAATGGGAAAGGATATGTCTGCAGCATGGCAGGGGACGACTACCGGAACATACCGTGGCAGGATGGAGCCTTGCTTTCCCCAGAAAGTGTGAAGATAAGGATAATAAGAGAATTATGAGATACCATATCATTGCCTTTTTCTTGGGATTTCTACTGGATTTGATACTAGGAGATCCCCAGGGCTTTCCCCATCCTGTCCGGCTGATAGGGAAGCTGATAACAGGGACAGAGAGAATCCTGCGGGGCTCGTCTGTGCGAAGGGCGGGCAAGACAGAAGAGAAACAAAGAACAGAATTTTATCAGGGAATCGGCTTGACGTTTATTGTGCCAATTAGCGTTATGGCGGCAGCAGCGTTTCTTTTATTTGCGGCATACGGTCTGCATCTCTATTTAGGAATTGCGGTGGAAACTTTGATGACCTATCAGATTCTGGCAGTCAAGAGCTTGAAAGTCGAGAGTATGAAAGTGTATGACTGTTTAAAAAGTAAAGATTTGAAAAAGGCGAGAGTTGCCGTGTCTATGATTGTAGGCAGGGATACGGAATGTCTGGATGAAGAAGGCATTGCAAAAGCGGCAATCGAAACAGTAGCGGAAAATACTTCCGACGGCGTAATCGCGCCGATGCTGTATCTGGCGCTCGGCGGTCCGATACTTGGTTTTGGATACAAGGCGGTGAATACCCTGGATTCTATGGTCGGATACCGGAATGAGAAATATCTGTATTTCGGCAGGGCGGCGGCGAAGCTGGACGATATCCTGAATTACTTTCCGGCGAGAATCAGCGCCTATTTGATGATTGTTGCTTCTTTCTTAGCCGGTCGCAGTTTTTCATGGGAAGGCGCGTGGAAAATCTACAGGCGGGACCGCAGAAAACACGCAAGTCCCAATTCCGCCCAGACAGAGTCCGTATGCGCCGGTGCGCTCGGCATCCGGCTGGCGGGGGACGCCCGTTACTTTGGAAAAACAGTGAAAAAACCGTTTATCGGAGATGCGCTGCGTAAAGTGGAGTATGAAGATATTAAGCGTGCAAACCGGCTGTTGTATGTTACGGCATGGATGGGGGAAGTTGGGTGTTTGGCGGTGATGATGGGCTGTTGGGGGTAAAGGGTGTGTTGGCTGATGCGAAGGGACGTCTGCATATCCACAATAATGTCTACCACTTAAACCAAATTATACCAGAAAGGCGGCGCTCCCCAATGCACACTCATGGCGGCGATATCTATAGAAATCAAATAACCCTTGATTTTTCAGTAAATACCAATCCCCTCGGCACCCCGGAAGCCGTGAAAGCGGCGTTGCATAACGCCGTAGGACTGTGCGCACAATATCCCGATATCAAGGCGGATAAATTAAAAAAAGCAGTTGCAAGGATGCTGAATGTGTCAGAAGAATATCTGCTGTTTGGAAACGGGGCCTCAGAGCTTTTTATGGCGATAACCCGTGGTATTAGGGCGAAGAAAATCGTGATACCAATCCCCTCTTTTTATGGGTATGAATATGCGGCAAAGGCAGCAGGCGGCGAGTTAATTTTTTATGAGACGAAACAGGAAAATCATTTTTGCATCATGGAAGAGATAGAAAGTTTTCTGACAGAAGACGTGGATATCCTGTTTCTTGCCAATCCCAACAACCCGACGGGAAATCTTATGGACAGGGATGGGGTAAGAAGACTGTTACAGCACTGCAAGGACAGGGGAATTTTTGTGGTTTTAGATGAATGTTTTGTTGAATTTAGCGGGACCCAGTTTTCCATGCTTTCCGAGATAGAAGCGTTTAAAAATCTTATTCTTGTCCGGGCGTTTACCAAAATATTTGCCATTCCTGGCGTGCGGCTAGGATATCTGTTATGTTCAGATGATGCCGTCCTTACCCGGATAACCAGGCAGCTTCCAGAATGGAATTTATCTTGTTTTGCGCAGGAGGCGGGCTGTATTTGCGCCACGCAGACAAATTTCGTCCGAGAAACGGAAGCTTATGTGAAAATGCAGCGACGTTTTCTGGAAGAAGGATTGCTTCGGCAGGGTTTTCAGATATTTCCTTCCAAGGCTAATTTTATCCTGTTTTATGGTGAAAACTCTTTCTATGAGAGCTTGCTGGCAAAAGGCATTTTAATCCGGGATTGTGAGAACTTCCGGGGTCTGGGAAAAGGATTTTACCGGATTGCCGTAAAACAAAGAAGGGAAAATGAGATTCTGCTGGAAGCAATTGCGGATTTGCAGATAGAAAAAGGCATTATATGGGGAAAATAGAGATAGAAAAGCATCATGCGGGAAAACTGCGTAGAAATGAGGAAACGATGAAATATTCCCAGATAGAGCATTTTTTACCGGAAGAAATTGAAAAGAAAAGCTTTGAAATTATCAGTGAAGAACTCCGGCGGATGGGCATTTGTCTTCCAGAGGAGGAAGCGCCGATTACGAAACGGGTCATCCATACGAGCGCGGATTTTGATTATGCCAGGACGCTCTGCTATTCCAAAGGGGCGGTTGCGACGATGAAAAAACTGATAACAGCAGGTGCGGACATCGTAACAGATACCAATATGGCGTTGGCGGGCATCAATAAAAAGGCTCTCGCCAGATTTGGCGGGGAAGCACGTTGTTTTATGGCAGAAGAGGAAGTCGCGCTCATCGCAAAGCAGAGGCATACGACGCGGGCAGCCGTCAGTATGGAAATGGCGGCGAAAATTGACAAGCCTGTCATTTTTGCCATCGGCAATGCGCCGACTGCATTGATAAAATTATATGAAATGTCCGTCGAAACAAGCTGGAAACCGGATTTTATCATCGGAGCGCCGGTAGGGTTTGTCAATGTGGAAGCAGCGAAGGAGCTGATATTGGGGACGGATATTCCATATATTATTAATCGGGGGAGAAAAGGCGGGAGCGGGATTGCAGCGGCGATTTGTAATGCGGTGTTGTATGCGGTTTAGAGAGAGAGGGGGGAAAAACGCCCCTTTCCCCCAATCCATCCCCTAAAAATGACAAGGAGAATACCAATGCGCTATGGTTTCACAACCGGCAGTTGTGCCGCAGCTGCCGCCAAAGCAGCCGCCTACATGCTACTGACAGGACGGGAAAAAACAGAAATTTCCATAGAAACCCCAAAAGGAATCCTATACCAGACTAAGATTTTCGATATCAGCCGAAAGGAAAGGGAAGTAAGCTGCGCTGTAGAAAAGGACGGCGGCGACGATCCGGATATTACGACGGGGGCATGGATTTACGCCTGTGTTTCTTATCTGGAAGATGAGAAGGCGCAGGAATATGAAGACGAAAAAGCCGGGACAGATACGGCGCAGCGGATTCATATCGTTGGCGGAAAAGGCATCGGGACAGTGACAAGACCCGGACTCGACCAGCCTGTCGGCAGCGCCGCAATCAATCGGGTTCCAAGGGAAATGATTACCAAAGAAGTAACAGAGGTCTGTAAAACACTGGATTATCGGGGGAGTCTGCGGATTCAGATTTCGGCGCCGGAAGGGGAAACGCTGTGTGGGCGGACTTTTAACCCCAGACTTGGTATTGTCGGCGGTATTTCCATCCTGGGGACAAGCGGGATTGTGGAGCCTATGAGCAGTCGCGCGCTTCTGGATACGATCCGGGTAGAACTGCGCCAGAGGAGGGAAATGGGCTTTGATTATGTTGCCGTTTCACCGGGAAACTACGGTCTGGAATTTATGAAAAAAACCTATGGCTATGATTTGGACAGGAGTGTGAAATGCAGTAACTTTATCGGGGAAACAATCGACATGGCTCTAGAGCTTGGATTTCGGGAAATGCTTCTGACAGGTCATATCGGGAAACTAATCAAAGTAGCGGGCGGCATTATGAATACACATTCTAAAGAGGCGGATTGCAGGATGGAGCTTCTTGCCGCTTTTTCCATCCGGGAAAGGCTTGATGCGGATAGAGTCAGAAAAATATTGGAGTGCGCGACGACGCAGGAAGCGATTCCGATTTTAAAAGAAAGTGGAAAGCTGCAGCCGGTTATGGATAGCATAGCGGAGCGGATTTGTTTTTACATGGAAAACCGCGCAGATCACAGGATGAAAATGGATTGTATCTTATATGCCAATGAATTTGGGGAACTGGCAAAGAGCAGGGGGGCGGATAAATGGTTTATTTTGTTGGAGCAGGAACAGGCGCAGCAGATTTGATAACCGTCAGGGGAAAGCATTTATTAGAACAGGCGGATGTGATTATTTACGCCGGGTCTTTGGTGAATCCAGAGCTGCTTGCGTATGCGAAACCGGCATGTGAAATTCATAACAGTGCGAAACTGACGCTGGAAGAAGTCATCCAGCTTATGTGCGACGCTAACGCAAAAGGAAAAACAATAGTCCGGCTGCATACGGGAGACCCCAGCGTATACGGTGCAGTCAGGGAGCAGATGGACGAGCTGGATAAGCGGAAGATTCCCTATGAGAGCTGTCCGGGGGTAAGCGCCTGTTTTGGGGCGGCGGCGTCCCTAAATCTGGAATATACCCTGCCCGGCGTATCCCAGTCTTTGATTATCACCAGAATGGCGGGAAGGACCGAAGTCCCAGATAAGGAAAGCATAGAGAGTTTTGCGGCGCATAGGGCGTCTATGGCGATTTATCTGAGCGCAGGAATGTTACAGGAATTAAGCGCCCGACTCATCGCCGGCGGCTATGAAAAGACCACACCGGCGGCGCTTGTCTATAAAGCCACATGGAAAGAGGAAGAGGCGTATCTTTGTACGTTAGAAACCCTATCTGATACAGGTATGGCGCATCATATCACCAAAACGGCGTTGGTATTGGTAGGTGATGCGATTGCCCATCAGCATTATCAGAAATCAAGATTGTATGCTTCTGATTTTACGACCACTTTTCGCAGCCGGAAGACAGAAGCGGCATTCCCGCTACAGAATGTAGGGCGGAAGCTAAGTGTTATCAGTTTTACGCAGAAAGGGAAGCGGCTTTCGGAAAACATTAAGGAAGGGCTGGAAAAAGAGCAGGAAGTCTGCCTATATACGAAATGTCAGATTTGCGGGATAGAAGAAACTGACACGGATGTCACTTTTGTAAAAACCTCTATTATCGATTGGGCAAAAGAGCAGTTGGAGGAAAAAAACGCCTTGTTGTTTCTTGGAGCCTGTGGCATTGCAGTCAGGGCGATAGCCCCTTTTCTGACGGATAAGCTGCACGATGCGCCGGTACTCGTCATGGATGAAGACGGCGGATATATTATTCCGCTTTTATCAGGGCATATGGGCGGGGCAAACGAGCTGGCGGGACTCATTGCACAAAAAACGGGCGCAGTGCCGGTGATTACGACGGCGACAGACATTAACCGGAAGTTTGCAGTGGATTTGTTTGCCAAAAAAAACGGTTTTTCCATTCAGAAGAAAGAAGGAATCGCGAAAATATCCTCGAAAGTATTGGCAGGTGAAGAAATCACGATATCCATAGAACCGCTTCGCCGGGATGATAACAAGGCAGATAGCGAGGAGTCCGCCAACAGATTGAAAAAAGAGGTCTTGTCGGATGGGATAAGGCTGGTGTCTGATTTGCCAGACGAAATAAAACTTGCCCCCTACCCCCCGTCAGCCCCGGTCGATATTGTGGTTTCTTCCGAGAATACCCCATTTGATGCAGTAATGGTATTAAAGCCTAAAGAATACATTCTGGGGGTAGGCTGTAAAAGAGGAAAAAGCGCAGAGGAATTGGAGCGTTTTATTGGGGAAACGCTAGAGAGGCTTTCTATTTCTAAGGCGCAGATTTACGCCCTTTCCTCCATTGCGCAAAAAAGCGATGAGCAGGGAATTTTGACATGGTGTAGAAGGGAAGGAATCCCGTTTTTTACTTATTCTGCGGAAGAATTGCAGCAGGTAAATGGAACTTTTGGCACATCTTCTTTTGTCAGGGAGCAGGTGGGCGTTGACAATGTATGCGAGAGGGCGGCGCTAAAAGCCTGTGGGCAAGGCGGAAAACTGATTTTCCCCAAGCGTGCGGAAAACGGTATGACGATTGCAGTCGCCAGAAGAGAATGGACGGTATGGTTTGATGGAGAATAGAATCTATATAGACGGTATGGTTTGACGAAGAATAGAATTTATATGGACGGTATGGTTTGATGAAGAATAGAATCTATATTGTGGGCATGGGACCCGGCAGGGAGGAAATGATGACTGGCGAGGCGTTAGCGGCGTTGGAATGGTCTGACGTGATTGTCGGGTATACGCTGTATCTGAATCTGCTGCCAGAGCGTTTTCATGAGAAAGAATTGTTGTCCACGCCGATGCGTCAGGAAGAGGCGAGGTGCAGACTGTGTTTTGAGGAAGCAGAAAAAGGGAAAAAGGTCGCACTTATCTGTAGCGGCGATGCGGGCATCTATGGAATGGCGTCTTTCATGTATGCGATTGGAAGAGAGTACCCGGAAACGGAACTTTTCGTTATCGCGGGAATTACGGCGGCAAGCAGCGGAGCCGCGCTTTTGGGGGCGCCGTTGAATCATGATTTCTGCTGTATCAGTCTCAGCGATTTGCTGACGCCTTGGGATAAGGTTGAGAAAAGATTGTATGCGGCGGCAGAAGGCGATTTTGTAATCGTACTCTACAATCCTTCCAGTCAGAAAAGAAAAGGGCATCTGACGAAAGCTTGCGACGTTTTGCTGAGCCTTATTGAGCAGGAGCGGGCGTGTGGATATGTGGAAAATATAGGAAGGGAAGGAACGCGGGCGGCGGTTTGTACGTTGAAGGAATTGCGGGACAGAGAGGTCAACATGTTTACGACGGTATTCATCGGCAATTCCGAATCGGAAATCATCGATGGGAAACTGATTACGAAGCGGGGGTATGACTTATCTTCCATAAAAGGGTAAACGGAGAATTGCGAAACTAAGATTTTGCAGCCGTTCGTTGTACAGAAGATACAATCCAGCGCAGGCACGCTCTCGCTACGGTTCAAACGCAGCGGTACTAAGTTCAAAAGCCGCGTTGCGTCTTTTTCACTAAGTACCGGCGTTTTCACAGTACCTGCTTATGGATTTGTATCCTCTGTACAACTACACATTTCTAAACTTTCATTTCGCAATTCTCTCATGGTTATTAGATTTAAGGAAGGAGCATGATGACAGGCGATGAAAAAATTATTGATATTTGCGGGGACGACAGAAGGCAGGCAGTTATCGGAAGCTCTTGTAAGAGCAGAAATAGCACATACTGTCTGCGTGGCGACGGCATATGGCGAAATTGTCTTAGAGCCCCATGCTCTGGTAACGGTGCGCCGGGGAAGGATGCAGCGGCAGGAAATAGAGGAGTTTCTAAAGACGGAGCAGTTTGAAGCCGTAATCGATGCGACCCACCCTTTTGCAACAGAGATTACCGCCAATATCAAGGCGGCGATAGCGGAAAGAAAAAAGGCGTGCGCGGATATAGTTTATCTGCGTCTGAAAAGAGAAGGCAGGGCACGGCAGGAAGACGTGACCTATTTTGAAACCAAGGAAGCGTGTGCGGCAGCGCTGGAACATACAGAGGGCAATATCCTTTTGACGACTGGCAGCAAAGAACTGGGCGCTTATTGTCAGATAGAGAGCGTCAGAAACAGGTTATATGTGCGGGTACTGCCTAGTATGGAAAGTATTTCCTTGTGTGAGGCGCAGGGTATTTATGGGAAACATATCCTTGCCATGCAGGGACCTTTCAGTGCGGAAATGAATGAAGCCATCCTCCGGCAATATCATATTTCCTGTCTGGTCACAAAAGAGAGCGGCTTATCCGGCGGGTATCCAGAAAAAGTAGCAGCGGCGGCAAAAATGGGCGTGCAGGTTTTTGTCCTAGGCTGCCCAAAAGAGGATGAAGGATATTCTTTTTATGAAATCTGTAGGAAGTTAGAGGGGCTTTGTGCCAAGAAAATCCGGGCGGCAGGGCGGCTGGAAATCGTTCTGGCGGGTGTTGGCATGGGGCATGAGAACTGTCTGACAAAAGAAGCAGAGCGGGCGATCAAGGAAGCGGATATTTTAATGGGCGCAGAGCGATTGTTAGAAACAATTCCCACAGCAGCAGAGAAATATCCCTATTATCAGATTCATCAGATCATCCCCTGTTTACAGGAAATCCAGGAAAGAAACAGGGGCGTGTCGCCAAAAAAGATAGGGATTCTTTTTTCCGGGGACAGCGGTTTTTACAGCGGCTGTCAGACATTGTATCCGGCATTGCAGAAAGAGATTCTGGAAAAAAGGCTGGCAGCGTCCCTGCATGTTCTGCCGGGGATATCCTCGGTGGCTTATCTGGCGGCGTGTATCGGGGAAAGTTATCAGGACAGCGCCATTTATAGTATTCATGGGAAAAAGCTATGCAATCTGGCGCGCAGAATCGCAGTCAGTCCCAAAACCTTTCTGCTTACTTCCGGTGTTGGGGATATCAACCGATTGGGCAGACTTTTACTGGAAGAAAATCTGACGGAATGCAAGATAATTATAGGATATCAGTTATCTTACGAGAATCAGCGGATAGAAAACTATACCCCCGCGGAGTGCTGCACGCTGCAGGAAGAGGGTTTGTATACCTGTCTGGTCAAAAATCCCCATGCCTTGTCAAAGAGACTGACGCATGGCATGGCGGATACACAGTTTATCCGGGATAAGGTTCCCATGACGAAAGAGGAAGTACGGGAAGTTAGTCTCTGCAAACTCCGGTTATGGGACAAGGCGGTGGTCTACGATATCGGCAGCGGCACCGGCTCTATGGCAGTAGAAATCGCCGCGCTATCCGACGATATCTCAGTATATGCGATAGACGCAAAAAAGGAAGCCCTTTCTTTGCTAGAGAAAAACAGAGATAGATTCCATCTAGAGAATCTGATACCTGTGGAAAAAACGGCGCCAGAGGGATTATCAGACCTTCCCGCAGCAACCCACGCGTTCATAGGCGGAAGCGGCGGCAGACTAAAAGAAATCCTAGAGACGCTACAGCAAATCAATCCCCGGATGAGAGTAGTAATCAACGCCGTCAGCCTGGAAACCATCTGCGAACTAAAAGAAATCCTAACAGCAGACAGAATAACCGACGAAGAACTCATACAGCTACAAGTAAACAAAGTAAAAGAAGCCGGAAATTATCATCTACTACAATCTGAAAACCCGGTTTGGATTTGTTCCTTTAATTTTTCTAAATAATTACGAAAGGCACCCCATTATGTTAAAAATCCTCAAAATTTCCACCGGAAGCGTCGCCGCCATCCTGCTTGCCGAGGCCCTAGGCTTAAACTATAGCGCGTCAGCAGGAATTATTACCCTTTTGACAATACAGGATACGACGAAAGAAACCATCGCTATTTCCATCAAACGGATTACCGCATTTTTACTGGCGGTCATCCTTGCGTATGTCGTGTTTCATTTTGCCGGATACAGAGTGGTTGCTTACGGAATCTTTCTTTTTCTATTTATCGCGTGCTGTAGGTCGTTAGGGCTTGAAAATGCGGTTTCTACGAATGCGGTGCTCGTTACGCATTATCTGGCGGGAAAGGATATGTCGCTTCCGGTGATTGGAAATGAAGCCCTGCTGTTATGTATTGGCGCAGGGATAGGGACGCTGCTAAATCTTTATATGCCGGGCAAGGTAAAAGAAATCCGCACCATGCAGCATATGTTGGAAAATGATTTAAGAAATGTGCTTTTTTCTATGTCGGAATCTATCAAGAGAGAAGATAAGCCGGATGATACGGGCGCATGTTTTGATAAACTTTCTGAGGATATTACTGTCGGTAAAAAGCAGGCGTTTGCTTATAGGAACAACACGTTTTTCCAGGAGTCCGAATATTTTATATCTTATATGGATATGAGGGAGCAGCAATGTATCGTTTTAAAAGAGATTCATAAAAAAATTGTAAGTATCTGCAAAGTTCCGCCTCAGGCAGAAGAGATTTCTACGTTTATATACGAAATAAGCGTTTCTTTCGGTGAGTCCAATAATGCAAGGGAGCTGCTTGAAATGCTGGAAGAGCTGCTTTTACGCATGAAAGATTCACCACTGCCTGTCACAAGGGAAGAATTTGAGGAGCGGGCCGTATTATATTCTGTTTTGATGGATTTGGAGTATTTTTTGAAACTGAAGAAAAATTTTGCGGATACGCTTACGGTAGAGCAAATTCGCAGGTATTGGAATCAGCAGGTATGATATCCCATGAGGCAAACGACGTTTTCCTAATAGGTCTTGCTATTAGTAACTGCCATAAAGTATACTGGAATCAACAGATTTGTGTAAAAGAGGGGATAGCATATGGGGATAACGATAGCAATCGGGCAGCAGGATTTTGAGACAGTCAGGGAAAGAGGATATTTCTATATCGACAAAACCAGATTTATTCGCGAATGGTGGGACAGCGGTGACAGTGTTACCTTGATTACCCGTCCGAGAAGATTTGGCAAAACTTTGACAATGAGTATGTTGGAAAAGTTCTTTTCTGTTGGTTATAAGAATAGAGCAGATTTATTTGAAGGGCTGGATATATGGAAGGATGAAAGTTACCGGAAGCTGCAGGGGACATACCCGGTTATTTTCCTGAGCTTTGCCGATATAAAAGAAACATCTTTCCAGGATGCAAGAAAAATGATCTGTTATAATATCGAACAGCTTTATAACAAATATGCTTTTTTGTTGGAAGGAAATCTGCTCAACGATAATGAGAAAAAATTTTTTAGGAATGTTACGGCACAGATGGAAAATTATATTGCAGCCTCTTCCTTGAAAACCCTGTCCAGTTACTTATACCGTTACTATGGCAGGAAGGTAATTATTCTTTTGGACGAGTATGATACCCCGATGCAGGAAGCGTATATAAATGGGTACTGGCAGGAGCTTGCAGAGTTGACAAGAAGCTTGTTTAATGCCACTTTTAAAACAAACTCCTGTCTGGAACGCGCTATTATGACAGGGATTACCAGGATAAGTAAGGAATCGGTTTTTTCAGATTTGAATAATCTAAAAGTAGTGACAACGACGTCTGAAAGTTATGCAGATTGCTTTGGGTTTACAGAAAATGAAGTTTTTGCGGCGCTCAATGAGTTCGCCCTCGCAGACCAGAAGCAGAAGGTGAAAGACTGGTATGACGGATTTGCATTTGGGATGAGAAGGGATATTTATAATCCGTGGTCTATCATCAATTTTCTGAAAGAACGAAAAGCAGGGGCATACTGGGCAAATACGAGTTCCAATAACCTGATAGAAAAACTGCTTAGGGAAAGTAACCCGGATATCAAGCAGTCTTTTGAACAGTTGCTAAGTGGTGGGGCGCTTCACATGGAAATTGACGAACAGATTGTATATAACCAACTGCCTGCCAAAAGGAACGCCATTTGGAGTCTGTTGCTTGCCGGGGGGTATCTGAAAGTATCCGGGACAACGTTTGTGGAAGATGCAGGGCGCACTTATTATGAACTTATGCTGACCAATAAAGAAGTTCGGATTATGTTTGAAAATATGATTCAGAACTGGTTTTCAGAAAATGGGAATTACAATGCTTTTATTAAGGCATTGTTACTGGATGATGTAAAGGCGATGAACCTGTATATGAACAGAGTAGCGCTGGAAACGTTCAGCTATTTTGATACCGGAAAAACGGCTTCTGTGGAGGAACCGGAGCGATTCTATCATGGATTTGTCTTAGGGATGATGGTGGAGCTGTCTGACAGGTATGTCCTTACGTCAAACCGTGAAAGCGGATTTGGACGCTATGATGTGATGCTGGAACCAAAACATTCAGAGGACAATGCATATATTTTGGAATTTAAAGTTCAGGATACGGAAGAAAAAGGGTTATATGATACGGTTCAGGAAGCATTGCGGCAGATTGACCGGAAAGATTATGCGGCGAATCTTGTAGCAAAAGGAATCCGAAATGAGCGTATAAAGAAGTACGGATTTGCGTTTTGTGGGAAAAAAGTGCAGATTGGCTCTAACTCCGATGCCTCAAGCCTGGAAAGGAACAATAGCCACAATGAAGATTAAAAGAATCATGATTACCGCCCCCAGAAGCGGGAGCGGGAAGACGACAATCACCTGCGCGCTGCTTGGGGCGTTAAAAAATGCCGGATACCGGGTAAGCGCCTACAAATGCGGACCGGATTATATCGATTCGATGTTCCACGAGAAAGTGATTGGCATTCCTACGAAAAATCTGGATACTTTTTTTACAAATGAGGAAACGACGCGGGAACTCTTCCTAGACGGCGCAAGAGAAAGCGACTTCGCGGTTTTGGAAGGAGTTATGGGGCTGTACGACGGTCTGGGAGGCATCAGGGAGGAAGGCTCTGCCTATCATCTGGCGCAGGTGACGAAGACGCCGATTATCCTGGTCGTGGATGCGAAAGGCATGGGGCGTTCCCTGATTCCGCTGATTGCGGGGTTTCTGGACTATGACAGGGCACATCTGATTCAGGGAGTACTATTGAACAGGATTTCCGGGGGCTTCTATGAAACGATGAAACCGCAGATAGAGGAAGCCTTGAAAATCCGGGTCGTCGGCTTTCTGCCTGATAAAGAAGAATATCATATAGGCAGCAGACGCCTGGGACTCATGATGCCCCATGAGCTGCAGGATATGCGGCAGAAACTACAGACAGTCTCAGATACCTTTGTCGCAAATGTTTCCTTGGACAGTATCGTGGAAATTGCAGAAAACGCCGAAGAAATAGAAACAGAGAAATCAGAGACAATAACCAAAACTGACAGAAGTGTCATAATCGCAGTGGCAAAAGATGAAGCCTTCTGCTTTTACTATATAGATAACATCCGTCTGCTGGAAGCATACGGCGCAGAAATCAAATATTTTTCACCGCTGCGGGATGAAAAATTGCCGGATGGATGCCATGCCCTGCTGCTTGGCGGCGGATACCCGGAACTTTATGCAGGACAGCTTAGCAGGAATGAGAAAATGCGCCATGCAGTGAAATGGGCAGTGGATAATGGAATGCCCGTTGTGGCGGAATGCGGCGGTTTTATGTACTTACATTCTGCGCTTACGGATAAAGAGGGCGTCCGTCATAATATGGCGGGCGTTATCCCGGCAGTTTGTTTTGATACCGGTAAGAAGGTTCGTTTCGGGTATGTGGAAATACAGGAAAAACAACCTCATTTTCTGCCAGCGGGCGATAAGATAAAAGGGCATGAATTTCATTATTATGACAGTACCGATAACGGCAGGGACGCCGTTGCAATCAAACCGGCGACAGGAAAAACTTATCCCTGCATCATGGCGGATGAAAATCATTTTATGGGATTCCCCCATCTATACTATCCCTCCAACCCGGCGTTTGCGGAAGCTTTCGTTGAGAAAGCCCGGAAATATAAAGAAAAAATAACGCAGCCAAAGAGCGTGGAAGAAAGCAGGAAATCCGAATGAAAAATTCACACCGTTTTTTTGAAAATAAAGAATGCCAGTATTTCCCTTGCCATAAGGGCATGGATGATTTTAACTGCTTATTTTGTTATTGCCCTCTATACAGTAGGGAAAACTGCCCGGGAAATCCCCATTACTTAGAAAGAAACGGCAAAAAAATAAAAGATTGTACAGCCTGCACCTTCCCCCACCGCCCCGAAAATTATGACAGCGTGATTGCGGCGCTGAAAGCCACGGAAATCAATTTTCAGTCAGCTCCTTCACATTAAACCGGCAGGACAGATAGAAATCCCACGAAGGTCCTTGAAAAACGCCGGCACTTAGTGAAAAAGGCGCAACGCGGCTTTTGAACTTAGTACCGCTGCGTTTTTCAAGGAGCGAGAGCGTGCCTTCGCGGGATTTCTATCTGCCCTGCCACCTCAATATCTGCATGCTGACTGAAAATTGATTTCCGCAGCTGAAAGCAATCCCCTATTGACTTATCCACAGTATCCGTGTTTATAATAGATAGCGGAAAGCAGGGGAATAAAATTATGGAAAAAAATCTGACGACGGGCAGCGTCTTCAAAACCGTGTTATCTTTTTCGCTGCCATTTCTCTTATCCTATTTTTTACAGACGCTCTACGGTATGGCGGATTTGTTCATTATCGGACAGTTTAACGGCGTGGAAAGCACTACGGCGGTTTCGATTGGCAGCCAGGTCATGCACATGCTGACCGTTATGATTGTGGGGCTTGCGATGGGGGCGACCGTTATGATTGGACAGGCGGTCGGCGCCGGGAAACGGGAGCAGGTATCCCATGCGATAGGCAATACCGTAACGCTGTTTATGGCGTTATCCATTTTGGCGACGGCAGGACTGCTTTTTGCCGTAGGGGGAATTGTTTCGATTATGTCCACGCCCACAGAGGCGGTAGAGGGGACAGTCTCGTATCTTACGATTTGTTTTATCGGTATTCCGTTTATTACAGCATATAATATTATCAGCTCTATTTTCCGGGGCATAGGGGATTCCAAAAGCCCGATGTATTTTATTGCCGTAGCCTGCGTATCGAACATTGCGCTGGATTATTTTTTTATTGGAAAGATGGGGCTGGGCGCCGCCGGGGCTGCGCTTGGGACCACGCTATCCCAGACCATCAGTGTCTTGGTATCGATTGTAGTCATCCTGAAGCGGGAAACCGGTATATCGCTTACAGCAAACAATTTCAGACCGCGCCGGGATACGATGGCGGGGTTGTTAAAAATTGGGATTCCCATCGCAGTGCAGGATGGATTTATCCAGATTGCCTTTATCGTCATTACCGTGATTGCCAATAAGCGGGGTTTAAACGATGCGGCGGCAGTTGGAATCGTGGAAAAGATTATCGGGATTCTGTTTCTCGTGCCCTCTTCCATGCTCCAGACCGTGTCTGCGCTTTCCGCCCAGAATATCGGCGCCGGAAAACACGACCGTGCCCGTCTCACCCTGCGTTATGCCGCCATGATGGCGGTGGTGTGGGGAATCGCGGCATGTATCATAATGCAGGCGGACGCCGAATTTTTCGTGGGATTGTTTGCGGAAAGCTCTCAGGTGGCGCTGCTTGGCGGACAGTATATGCGGGGATATGTGTGGGATACGATTTTTGCAGGGCTGCATTTCTGCTTCAGCGGCTATTTCTGCGCATATGGATTGTCGGGGATTTCTTTTATCCACAACTCGCTTTCCATTCTCTGCGTCCGCATTCCCTTCGCCTATCTTGCGTCCAAATATTTTGCGGACACCCTTTTCCCGATGGGGCTGGCTTCTTCGGCAGGTTCCGCTTTTTCGGTGATTATCTGCGTGGGGGTTTTTCTCTGGATGGAAAGGAAGAGGAAGAAGGCTGGTCTGGAAATGTGCAGGAATTAATAAAGAGAACATATATTCGACAAGTTTTGCTTGCTTATGATTGTGAGGAGTAGTATAATAAGGGAAAAATTCGGTACAGATTATTTCCCAGGAGCGAAACAGATGAAGCAGGTACATTTGAGAGTCGATGATGAGTTATATAATGAATTGAGCGCTTATTCCGCAGCTGCGGAACAGACGATACAGGATTGCGTCAGGGAAGCCGTCGCATATTATGTTACCGATGTGAGAAGAAAACAGCGTGAAGGGAAAGATACGGGATTTACATTTATTGATTTATTCGCTGGAATCGGGGGAATGAGAATCGCTTTTGAGAGAGCTGGCGGTCATTGCGTTTATTCCAATGAATGGAATAAATACAGCCAGCAGACTTATTTTGCCAATTTTGGGGAACAGCCGGAAGGTGATATTACGCAGGTGCCGGCTTCGTCCATACCGGAACATGACATTCTGGTTGCCGGTTTTCCCTGTCAGCCGTTTTCCATTGCCGGCGTTTCCAAGAAGAACAGCCTTGGCAGGGCGACGGGATTTGAAGATAAAACGCAGGGGACTCTCTTTTTTGATGTCTGCCGGATATTAAAGGAAAAGAGACCCAAAGCGTTTATGTTGGAAAATGTAAAAAATCTGTGCAGTCATGACAAGGGAAGAACTTTTCGGGTAATCCTGGAGTCCTTAGAAGAATTGAAGTACAACGTGTTTTATTCTGTACTGGATGGACAACAGTTTGTGCCGCAGCATAGGGAGCGTATTGTTATTGTGGGATTTGACCGTGAGAGATATGGGCAAGATGTTTCTTTTCAGTTTGCTTTGACGCCTAGGGAGCCGAAGCCGGTTATGCGCGATATCCTTGAGAAAAATGTTGATGAAAAGTATACGTTGTCAGACAAGCTCTGGATATATCTGCAGAATTATGCTGCAAAACATAAAGCGGCGGGAAATGGGTTTGGATATGGGATTGCGCCGTTAGACGGCGTGTCGAGGACGATTAGCGCAAGATACTATAAAGACGGCTCGGAAATACTGATTGAGCAGACGGGAAAGAATCCGAGAAGGCTGACGCCGCGCGAATGCGCAAGATTACAGGGATTCCCGGATGATTTCAAGATTCCTGTATCAGATACCCAGGCCTATAAACAGTTTGGAAATTCTGTTGTTGTGCCATTGATGGAAAATGTGGCAAGGCTGATTGTAAAAGAACTTGAGGAATTGGACGAGGCAGGAAGAAGGGAATCGCAAAGGATGGTGATTTAATGGCTGCGGGTTATATAAATCAGGCAATACAGTCAGTGCTTAACAGTGAAAAGGCATTTTGTAAATTCCTTTCTGCAAACGATACAGGCGCAACCGGCGCTCATCAGTCTGGCATTTTAATTTCAAAATCTGCAGTGGAAATGATGTTTGGCAGACAGGAACTTATGATAAGCGGGATTCCCAAAAAGACAGTAAAAATCAGATGGCAGGATGATTTTATAACGGAAAGCAGTTTTACCTATTATGAAAGTAAAAGGGAATTGAGAATTACACGGTTTGGAAGGGGATTTCCATTTCTGAGACCGGAACAGACAGGTTCGTTATTTGTATTTATCAGGCAGACCAATACGGACTATAGCGGGTATTTCCTGGATACAGACAAGGATATAGAGGAATTCCTGGACACATTTGGCATTAGCCCGACGGAAACAAACAGTCTGATTGATGTGGGGAAAGTGTCATCAGAAATGCAGGAAAAAATGGCGGTACAGGAATTTATAGAAAGCTTTGGGACAGACTTTCCGACATCGGACGTGATGTCGGCGGCTGCAAGGGTTATTGAAGAAAAGGTATATGACCGTATCGAAGATGTTACCATAAATCCCGACAGGAAACTTATCAGTTGGACAAATATGGAATATACGCTTTTCAGGGCATTGGAATATGCAAGATATGGTGAGATTATTAAAAAAGGGTTTTCATCTGTGGATGAGTTTGTCAGGATTGCCAACATGGTGCTAAACCGGAGGAAAAGCCGCGCGGGCAAAAGTCTGGAACATCATCTTGCAGCGATATTCGATAGAAATGAAATAGAATATTCCGCACAGGCAGTTACAGAAGGGAATAAAAGACCGGACTTTCTTTTTTCCCTCGCAGGAAGCCTATCATGATGCTTCTTTCCCTACAGACCGTCTTATTTCCCTGGCAGCGAAAACAACCTGTAAAGACCGGTGGAGGCAGGTATTGAATGAAGCGGACAGGTTAAAAGGCAGACCGAAATACCTATGTACGCTTCAGCAGGGAATATCGGGAGCGCAGATGGATGAAATGCAGTCTGCGAATGTGATACTGGTTGTGCCGGAACCTTATATCGCGGCATATCCGAAAGACCGCAGGGACAGGATATGGACATTGGCGCGCTTTGTAAAATATGTAAAATCACCCTTTCCCCCTTCTACACATACCTTATAATAAAACCCATAAGGGATGGAAGGGCAGGAGTATTTTATGGCATATACGGCTTATGTCCCCGTCATTGGTGTCATACTGAATATCACAAGGGGCAATAACTGCTGTAGTCAGATGATGTCGATTCGTACAGACAATGGCATCGTAAATTTTGCGGTGGGACCGGATACCCGCGTAATTGACAGCAGACCGCTCCGGGCGGGGCTGCGGGTGGCGGCGTTTTATGATAGTTCGCTTCCGGCGCCGCTGATTTTTCCGCCTCAGTATCAGGCGCAGATTGTCACGGTGCTTGCCAGAAACCAACAGGTCACGCTGCGGGAATTTGATAGGAATCTGGTAGCGAGGGATAATTCTTTACAGTTAAATATCGCACGAAATACGAGGATAGAGACGATAAACGGGCAGAATGTTACCTGTAATCTGGGGAATCAGACGCTGCTTGTATATTACACGGCGACGACCAGGAGCATTCCGCCGCAGACGACGCCGGAAAGGATTGTGGCGCTTTGCTAAGCGCCACCGGAATCTTATCAAAATCTTATCGGAAAAAAATCTTCCTTATCAAAAATGTCACAAATCAAGTGAAATTTGCCAATAAAAACAGGCTTTGACGCTTGCATTCCTTTTTTCCTCCTTTATAATATTCTTATCAACTAAAATCGACGAGTTAGGAATTTCATGAAAGCTATTTGAGGACTCTATATGTTTCAATTCTTGAAAGACCATTGTGGAAACGAGCAGGTCAATCTTATTTTGGCAGACGGAATCTTCGATTTCGTAGTGTGTATCAATGTAAAAACGAGCGAATATATGCGAAAATACGCAAGCGAAAATTTGCCATATTTAGAGAGCGAAAGAGGACAATACGCTGATTTTCTTCAATCTCTGCAAAGAGGGCTGATTAGTGATAAAGATGCATTTGCCGAAGCGCTGAATCTGATTACTATCATTGGGGAACTAACATTGCGGGACAGTTATGCGGTATTATGCAAATTTGAGTATGAAGGAAAGATTTCTCATAAGAGACTGCTCTTTTGTTATGATAGGACGGATACTGGCAAAGACACAGACCATATTCTGGTTTTTTGCGAAAACGTTACCGCAGTTTTCGGATATGAGGACGGGACTTCCAGGCAGGAGCGGGGAGCGATGGCAAAGCAGAAGGAAGAACTGCAGACTCTGCAAAAAGATTTGGCCTGCCTATCCCATGAAATCAGAACGTCCGCGAACAATATTTACGGCAATCTTTCCCTGTTGAAAAAGAAAGGGCAGTTAAAGGACAAGTATCTGGATAACGCGCTTTTTTCAGCGGATTATCTGCTGCGTCTTATAAACCGCACTCTGCACCTGTCCAGGATGAAAAATGACACAAATGTCATAAAGGTGCAGGCCGTCACCCTGGAGGAACTGCTAGAGTATCCTAGAGAAATATTCGGGCCAGAAGCAGCGGATAAAAACATCAAATTGCAGATTCTGGCGGGGCTGCAGGTATATCGGTATCTCTACCTGGATAGAGAGGTTGTGCAGCAGATTATCATCAATCTGATTTCCAATGCAATCAAATACACGGAAGACGGCGGACGGATTTTATGCCGTATTTCGGAAGAATATCTGGAAGAGAAGCGGGTAAAGGTATCCTTAGAGGTGCAGGATACAGGAATCGGTATGGACGAGACATTTCTTGCAAAAAATTTTTCTGCATTCTCTGCATGGAAGGACTATGCGAGGGAAGGCAGGAAAAAAGACGTTTCCGGGAGCGGTCTGGGGCTTTCTTTGACGAAGCGGATGGTTGAAGCCCTGCATGGAAGCATTCGGATTGTTAGTCAGATAGGAAAAGGAACAGGTGTTTTCGTAGAGTTTGAGGCGGATGGAGACGATGTGCTTTATGGCGCGGGACATCCTTGGGAAGATACAGGCGAACAAATTGAAGCGGAAGAAATAACGCCCATACCAGACATACGGAGGGTGCTGGCGGCAGAGGACGAGGAAGCCGGCATGGACGTGCTGTGTGGATATCTGGAACAATTGGGCATTATAGCGGATAGGGCTTATAGTGGCAAGGAAGTTATAGAGTGTTTTGTTCATGCTATAGAGAATTATTATGATGCGATTCTGATGGATATCAACATGCCGGAAGGGAGCGGCATGGAGGTGGCAAGAACCATTAGGGGTCTGGACAGGAAGGACAGCAGCCTGCCCATTATCGCCGTGACAGCAGATATGTTCGATGAGGAAAAGGACGCTGTATCCGCCGGAATCAGCGGGTACATTACCAAGCCGTATCGGATAGAGGATATCATATCTGCGTTGTCAAAATACAAGGAGTGAGAAAGGGCATTCGCACGGGAAGCGGTTACGGTGACGTCAGGCTGGAAGAGAGGCAGCGCGTTGTCCGTCGTATCAACCCTCACTTTGTTTTTAATACCTTGGCTGCGATTCGCATCGAAACAAAGAATGATTCAGATATAGCATACGATTTAATCTATGATTTTTCTAAGCATCTCAGGGCAGTGTTCCAATCCCTGACCCGTATGGAAAACATTTCCATCCGGGAAGAAATATCCAACATTACTTCTTATATCAATTTAATTAAAATCAGGTTCGGAAACAATATCACGATACATATGGATTGGGAAGAAGCAGAATTTATGCTGCCGCCCATGTCAATCCAGCCGCTGGTGGAAAATGCGGTGATGCACGGATTAAAGAAAGGAAAAAGAAAAGGAATTGTACAGATTAGAAGCTGCCAGACTGCCACGGAATATATCGTCCAGGTGGAGGATGACGGAATCGGATTTGAGATGGACAAAGATATGGAAAGGCATATCGAAAACGATGTTGTCCCGCAGTGGGAAGATGATTTTGAAAGGGGCGGATTACAAAGAGTGAGATGCCAGATAGCGTATATGACGGGCGGCAATGTGGAAATCCAGAGCGTCATAGATTATGGCACGGTTGTCACATTGCATATTCCGAAAAGTCTGGGTAAAAACTAATAGGATGAAAGGGGGAAATGCATGGCGCAGTTAAAGGTGATTCTGGTAGACGATGAGCTGTGGAGCATGGAGCAGTTTGAAATGGAATGCACGAATCTTGATATCGAGGTGGTTGGGAAGTTTGATAATGCGGAAGAAGCGCTTGCATACGCTAAGAACCATCCGATCAGGTGCGCGCTGTTAGATGTCAGGATGCCGGGTATGGATGGAATTGATCTGGGCAAAGAATTAAAGAAAACCAAACCTGACACGATTGTCATATATGTTACCGGCTATGAGGATTATGTAAAAAAAGCGATTCTAGGCGTCAAGGCGGACGGTTATCTGATGAAACCTTATAATCGGCGAGATGTAATTGAAGCGCTAACTAAGGTAAAGCTTTTATCTAATAAGTCCGATAAAAGAATTATGGTGCGTACTTTTGATGAGTTTGATATTTTCATAGACGGGGAGCTGATTGAGTTTACCAACCGGAAGGCGAAAGAGCTTTTTGCAATCTGCATCGATAGGGAGGGCGGCGATGTGACGATGCAGGATGCCATTGATTTGCTGTGGGAAGGAAGGGACTATGATGATAAGGTCAAATGTCTCTACCGGAAAGCGGTGGGATATCTGAAGAATATCTTCAGACGATACGGCGTGGAAGACGTCTTTCAGAACAGCAGGGGAAAGTGCCATGTGAACAGGCAGGAAGTGTCTTGCGATTATTTTGAGATACTGGATGGCAAAAGTATCGAAGAGACGTTATTTGACGGCAGATATATGATGAATTATTCCTGGAGCGAGAAAACCTGCGGCAGACTGTGCCGTATGGCGGCGCCCTATCTTGCTGATTAGGCAGGAATTTTACCGGGCTATGATTTTGTCATGAAAAAAATAAACCAACCTCTAAAGTCTTGACAAAATTATCCGATACAATTAATAACAGTTGATAAATATATGTGAATGGACAGGAAGGAGGAGTTACGATGCGTATTGAAGCGTATACTCAGACCCAGCAGTTATACAATACGAAAAAGGCTGTGAAGAAACCTATCGCGCAAAGTATAAGCGTTTCTGATAAAATACAGATTTCCAGCATCGGCAAAGATTTCCAGACCGCCAAGGCAGCGGTAGATGCGGGCAGTGATATCAGGGAAGACGTAATCGCTCCTCTCAAGGCAGGTATTGCAAACGGTACCTATCATGTGAGCGGCGAAAGTTTTGCAGAAAAACTGTTGCAGAAGTACGATGAAATTTCCAGTCTGTAGGCACAATGAAAAGTGAGGTTCTGGCGTGGCAAGTTTGATGGAAGATTTAATCGATGTTTTAGGAAAAGAAAGCGCTGAATATGAGAATTTATTAGATTTATCCATGCAGAAAACCCCGGTCATTGTGTCGGAAGACCTGGAACAATTAGCAAAAATCACGGATGAGGAACAGCTTATCGTAAGCAGAATCAATCATTTAGATAATATGCGGAATGAGACTGTACATGATATAGCAAACGTACTTAACAAGGATGTTACAACACTGAAAATTACAGATTTAATTAAAATGCTTGGGGCGAGACCGGAAGAACAGCAGAAACTGGCGGCAGCTTTTGATTCGCTGCGCGCAGTTGTGAAAAACGTCGCAAGAGTCAATGAACAGAACCGGGAATTGATTCAGAGCGCGTTGGAAATGGTACAGTTCAATATGAACATGCTCCAGTCCATGAAAGCGGCGCCGGAGACAGCCAATTACAACAGAGGGGCTTATAACACCGGCGACGTTATCGGAACGAACCACAAGGCATTTGATGCAAAACAGTAGGAATGAATCGGATTGTTAAGTTAAGGATGGTAATGCTATGTCATTAATGGGTAGCCTTTATCTGGGCGTATCAGGATTACAAACTTCAAATAATGCGTTGAATACTACAGCGCACAATATGTCTAACTTAGACACCATCGGTTATACAAGACAGCAGGTGGCGCAGGCGACGCGCGGCTATCTTACCGTTTCTAAAAGTCAGAGAACCAGCTGGCAGCAGCTGGGGCTCGGTGTCGTATATTCCCAAACAAGACAAGTAAGAGATTATTTTCTGGACAAAAATTATCGTCGTGAATCGGGCAGAAGCGCTTTTTACGAGATTTCTTCCAATGCCATGGAAGAGATAGAGGGAATCCTTGGCGAGTCCTACGAAGGACACGAGTTTTCCGAGGCAATTACCAATCTCTGGACCGCGGTGGAAGAGCTGAGTAAAAATCCGACGCTGGCGGTAAACCAGAATTTATTCGTTACCCGTTCCCATGAGTTCGTTACGAAAGCGGCGGCGGTATACGACGGTCTGTGCGAATATCAGGACAACATGAATCAAATCGTGGTGGAAGACGTTGATAAAATAAATGCATATGCCAATATGTTAGAAGATTTAAATCGTCAGATAGCAAGGGTGGAAGGCGGTATCGAACACGCCAACGATTTACGCGACCAGCGTAACTACATCTTAGATGAGCTTGGCAAGCTGGGTTCCATATCCTATACGGAAGATATCGGCGGCTATCTCAGCGTCAGGTTTGAAGGCGTGGATTTGGTAAAAGGCGGTCTTATCAATAAAATGTCCTTGTATGAGGATCCCACAACAGGATTTTATACGCCATATTGGGAAATGTTTGCACATTATGATTTCGACGAGTTCGGGAATAAATATCTGACGGAAGACAGTCTGAAATCCGCAAGCGTCTTCGATTTGACGGCGACGATTTCTTCCGACTTAAATACGGACATCGGCTCTTTGAAAAGTATCCTTTTAGCGCGGGGCGACCATCATGCGACCTCGCAGGAATTAAAAGATGTCAGTCACAAAGGCGAATATATACCGGGCTGGTATGATACGAATATTTCCCAGTCCATCATTATGAATATTGAGGCGGAATTTGACCAGTTAATCAATGCGGTAGTGACCAAAGTAAACGGTATTTTACAGGAAGCGGCAGAACGGGAGACGGCGAATTATCCCGATTCCACTTATCTGCGGGACAGCAATGGGAAACCATATCAGTTGTTTGAAAAAATCATCGACGACGGTGAGACCTACACCTTACCGGACGGCACCGTAGTAGAGAGCGGCTGGCATGTAGGGAATCTGATGGTCAATATGGATTTGCGCCAGAATCCTTCCTTACTCGTTTTCCGGCTGCACGACAGCTCGGAAGCCAATGTGACGATGGAACAGTTAAAGACAGCGTTTTCGGAAAGTATTTATACGCTGAATCCGAATGTACAGACCCCGGTATGTTTCGTGGATTATTATAAAAATCTGGTATCCCAGGTGGCGAATTCCGGGGCGGTGTTCGGCGATATCGTGGAAAGCCAGACACTTACGATGGATTCCCTGGGCAATGCCAGGGAGCAGGTCGTGGGAGTATCCTCAGACGAGGAATTGACCAATATGATTATGTATCAGAATGCCTATAACGCTTCCAGCCGTTATATCAACGTTATCAGCGAGATGCTGGAGCATGTCATTACGACATTAGGCAGATAATGATAACAAAAGCAGAAATAGGATTGCAAAGATAGATAAATGAGTGAATAGACGTCCGCCCGGCGGACAGGGAGGTAGCATATGCCATCTACATTTTTCGGATTAACCATAGCGTCTTCGGGACTGCGCGCTGCCAATGCGGCATTAAACACCACGGGCAATAATATCAGCAATTCCAATACGGAAGGATACAGCCGTCAGGCAGTGACGACGGAAGCTGCCAACGCGCTGCGCGTTTTTGCCGCATATGGCTGCGCGGGCGCAGGTGTTGAGACGATTGCCATCGAGCGTATCCGGGACAGTTTTTATGATAATAAATTCCGCGATAATGAGACGAAACTGGGCGAGCAGGATGTCAAAGCCTACTATATGCGCATGGTAGAAAACTATCTGAAAGACGACCAGATTACAGGTTTTAAGACTATTTATGACCAGTTATCCGTTTCTTTACAGGAAATTGCCAAGAACGGCAGTTCTACCGCGAACAAGAGACAGTTTTTATCCAGCGTGCAGACCCTTACCGATTATTTTAATTCGATGTATGGCAATTTACAGAATTTACAGTCAGACGTCAATGATGAAATCAAGATGCGCGTGGATGAAATCAATTCCATCGCCCAGGAGCTGGCGACGGTCAATAAGCAGATTAACGTGATTGAGCTGACGGGAACGACGGCGAACGAGCTGCGCGACAAACGCGACGTTTTGCTGGACCGGCTGTCCGGTATTGTGGATATCAAAGTGAGAGAGCTGCCGATGTATGATCAGGCGGGCAATCCTTCCGGCGCCAACAGGTGTATCGTTCAGATAGCCGGCGGACAGACTTTGGTAGATTCAGAGAGTTATAATCAGTTAATGTGTGTGGCAAGAGAGCCGGAAGAAAAAGTAAACCAGACCGATATGGACGGTCTTTATGATATCAAGTGGACGAATGGTATTGATTTCGGCATGTATAACGCGTCGATGACCGGGGAACTCAAGGGTCTGATTGAGATGCGCGACGGCAACAACGGCGAATATTTTAACGGAACCGTGCAGGAAATCTATTATAATATTGAGACGACAAGGGTCAATATTTCCACAACGGCGGATTATTTGAACAGTATGAGTAAGTCTAAACTCTCAGACACCGGCGGCGTGATTAATATCGGCAATCAGCTGTATTACTATACAGACTGGAGCTATAACGGCGATGGCAGTTATACGTTTACAATCGATAACCAGAAGAGCGATCAGCCGTTGGTGAACGGTAAGCAGTATATGGAAGCAAGTATCGGGAATGATATCAGATATCAGGGCGTTCCCTATTATATGGCGCAGATGAACGAATGGATTCGTGATTTTGCCAAAGCGCTGAACGGTATTTTCACCGAAGGCGTAACCGATGACAGTATGGATGCAGGAATCCTTTTTACCGGAAATTTACCTACCGGCGGCGGACAGTATACGGAAGGGGAATTGAACGATTCCAGAAGAAACGGCAAAGGATATTATTATATGACGGCCGGCAATGTAGCGATTACAACGGAGCTGGATAAAGACCCGTCCAAGCTGGGCACCAGATTCGACCCGACAGCGGGCGTGGAAGAGTGCGAGCAGGTCAAGAAAGTCATTTCCCTGATGTCGGATACGAATCAGTTCAGTTTCCGCGGAAGGGATGCAGGCGGATTCCTGGAATGTGTCTTAGCGGACGTCATGCTCAATGCAGAGAATGCGGAAACGCTTTACAGCACCTACCTGAGTCTGGAAACGAGTATCGACAACCAGCGGATTTCCATTTCAGGCGTGGATGAAGACGAAGAAGCCATCAGCCTTGTCAAATATCAAAATTCCTATACATTGGCGTCCAAGATGATTTCGACCCTGACGGAAATTTATGACAGACTGATCTTACAGACCGGCGTTTAAAAGAAGCCAGAGAAAGGTGTGATACGACTATGAGAATGACAAATAAAATCATGCGCAACAATTC